>CACXGS010000140.1 GCA_902767195.1 uncultured Lachnospiraceae bacterium
ACGTTCAATCTCCTGTTTTATCAGCTCCTGCTTTTTGATAAATCTTTCATATCTATCTTTATGGATAAGTCCTATTTCATATCCTATCGGCGTAAGTCTCTCATCAGCATTATCCTGTCTCAGAAGAAGGCGATATTCTGCTCTTGAAGTCATCATACGATAAGGTTCGTAATTTTTCTTTGTAACCAGATCGTCGATCAGTACTCCAATGTACGCCTGTGACCGGTCTAAGATCACCGGCTCCAGATTACGGCAATACCTTTGTGCATTAATTCCGGCAATAATTCCCTGTCCGGCAGCTTCTTCATACCCTGAACTTCCGTTGATCTGACCGGCGCTGAACAATCCAGAGATATCTTTAAACTCCAGAGAATTCTTTAACTGATTGGGATTGATACAGTCATATTCAATGGCATATGCATTTCGGATAATCTTTGCATTCTCAAGACCTTTAACAGTGCGGTACATAGCAAATTGAACATCTTCCGGCAAAGAACTGCTCATTCCTCCAATGTACATTTCATTGGTAAATTCTCCCTCAGGTTCAATAAAAAGCTGATGTCTGTTACGATCTGCGAATTTCACTACTTTGTCTTCAATAGAAGGACAGTATCTTGGTCCGGTACCTTCAATCAGACTGCTCTGCCCATAAATAGGAGACCGGTCAAGATTAGCCCTGATGATGGAATGAGTCTCTTCGTTAGTATAGGTCAGCCAACATGGAATCTGTTCTCTCTTGATGTCTTCTTCCTTATTTGTAAAACTGAAGGGAACCACATGTTCGTCCCCATCCTGTCTTTCCATCACATCGAAATTAATCGATCTTTTATCAATTCTGGCTGGTGTTCCTGTCTTAAAACGATATAACTCAATTCCATGGTCCAACATAGACTGGCTCAGATAATTGGCAGGCTGCAATCCATTGGGGCCTGTATATTGTATCACTTCCCCAAACAGACATCTTGCTTTCAGATATGTTCCTGTCGTCATGATGACAGCCCTGGCATAATAGATGGCTCCGGAATAAGTCTTTACACCTTTTATTACCTGATTTTCAATAATCAGTTCTGTTACTTCCGCCTGTCTCAAAGTCAGATGGTCTGTATTCTGTAAAGCATATCGCATAGTCTGGGAATAGGCATCTTTATCAGCCTGGGCTCTCAGGGAATGTACAGCAGGACCCTTCGACTTATTCAACATCTTGGATTGAAGATAGGTTTTATCGATAATCTTTCCCATCTCTCCACCCAGAGCATCGACTTCTCTGACCAAATGTCCTTTTGAAGTACCGCCGATACTGGGATTACAAGGCATCAGAGCCACACTATTCATACTGATGGTAAAGATCATGGTCTCACATCCGAGTCTGGCAGAAGCCAGTGCTGCCTCACATCCGGCATGTCCCGCACCTATTACTATTACATCATAACTTTCAACAACAGGTTTCATAACACCCTCCAGCAGGTTTATTCTAAACAATCTGATTCTGTCCTAACAACAATATAAAATGTTTCCTCTTTATTTTCCCGTACAGAATCTGGAAAATATCTCATTTACCAGATCATCATCCACGGCTTCTCCAATAATCTTGCCGAGATATTCATAGGAGTCCATCATATCAATGGTAAAAAAGTCTTCCGGGAGACTCTGCTCGATACTGTTTTTTACACATAACAAAGAAGCCATACTCTGTTCCAGAAGACTTTTATGTCTGGCACTGGTAATATATATATCATCATTGACATCAATACTGCCTGAAAACATCATATTCTTTAATTCCCGGCAGAAATCATCAATTCCTTCATGATATTTGGCAGAAACCGGTATAATAGGTACGTCTTCTTCAAAATATTCTCTGATCATCTTTTCATTTAATCGATGTTTATCGATATCAAGATCGGACTTATTCAGGAGGACTATTTTATGTTTACAGTCTATCTGACTCATGATGTCATGATCTTCCTGACTGATTTCCTCAGACCGATCCATCAGAAACAGTACCAAATCTGCCTGGTCAATCTCTTTTTTTGCTCTTTCCACTCCGATACTTTCCACCTTATCATCCGTATGGCGGATTCCTGCAGTATCAATAATCTGCAGAGAAATATCATCTACTGTTATATTTTCTTCCAAAGTGTCTCTGGTTGTCCCGGCAATCTCAGTGACAATAGCCCTTTCCTCTCCAAGGAGTGCATTTAGGAAAGAAGATTTCCCGGCATTAGGTTTCCCTACAATACAGGTACGGATTCCTTCCTTCATCAGCTTTCCTCTGTCGTAGGAATCTATCATCATCTTTATATCATATATCCATTTCTCATTTTTTTCATATAATTGATCCGGATATCCTGTCAGATCATAATGCTCCGGGTCGTCTAAAGCTGCTTCAATGGTAGCTATCTGAAACAATATCTCTCCTCGAAGATTAATGATCTTCTCGGATAAATCTCCTCGAAGCTGATTGATAGAGTTCTTTCTGGACAGTTCATTCTTTGAATCGATGAGATCCATCACCGCTTCCGCCTGAGAAAGGTCAATTCTTCCATTCAGAAAAGCCCTCTTTGTAAACTCCCCGGGTTCAGCCGGACGAACACCAAGACTGCATACCAGATCTAATATCTTTTTTATGACCTGAACTCCACCGTGACAATCAATCTCTACCACATCTTCCCTGGTATAACTGTGGGGTCCCTTCATTATAAGAACAATACATTCGTCGATAATTTCCGGGTCTTCTGTATCTTTACCCAAAACGATATGCCCGTAATACATATGATAGGTTTCCAGATTACTTACATCTGTCTTTCTGTTATTTGGAACAAATATTTTTCCTATCACTCTCATGGAATCAGCACCGCTGATCCGGATCACACCGATTCCCGCATTGGATACCGGGGTGGCGACAGAAGCAATCGTATCAAATTCCTGTATCATAATCATCATCCCCATATTAAAATAGGATGTTTAAAAATTCAACAGGAATCTTTAAACATCCTTTATATCAACATATTCAAATCATGCGTTACGATTCTTCTTCTCTCTCTTCAACATGATAACGACCTTACGGTAAGGCTCTTCTCCTTCACTCTTTGTGATCACATATTTGTCATCCTGAAGTGCGGAATGAATAACCCTTCTCTCATAAGGATTCATGGGCTCTAATGCTTTGGATCTTCTGGTTCTCTTTACAGAACCGGCAATCTTTCGGGCCAGCTTCTCCAGAGTCTCTTTTCTTCTTTCTCTGTAATTCTCTGTATCCAGCTTAACACGAACATATTCATCTTTGCCCTTGTTAACGAAAAGACTGATCAGATATTGAAGAGAATCCAGTGTCTTGCCTCTGTTTCCAATCAGAATGCCCATATTGGGACCGGCAAGATCAATGTTCATCACTTTTTCTTCTTCATTAAAATCGATAGAAACACTTGTTTCCACTTTCATGGCACGGAAAATATCATCACAGAAATCCTTCGTCTTTTCAACCAGAGATTTCTCCAGGATGATGCGGATCACTGCCGGCTTTGCTCCGAATAATCCGAGAAAACCGCTGCTTCCGTTCTCAACCACTTCATATTTCAGTCGATCACTGGTTATTCCAAGGTCAACAGTTGCTGCAGTTATAGCATCACTTACTGTTTTACCTGTGTATTCCTTAACATTCACTATTGTTTTCCTCCCTTGCCTGTATTGCCGTGCTTCTTATCATATTCGGAAACGGCATAGGCATTTCTGCTTACACTACCCAATCTGGAATGATCAATGTCCGCGATGACATCGTAATATTCTTCATTCCTGAAACCTTTCTCCACTGCTCCCTTTACTTTCGGGGCAGACATGGTCTTCATCTTTCCCATAGAGGAGATACTTTTTCTCTGTGTAGGTGCCTCAGAAGCTTCCTTTGCTCCGGATGTCTTTTCCATTAATTTTTCAGTGATACTCTTCTTTCCTTTGGCTTTCTTCTCAGCAGCCTTCTCCATATTCTTTGCGATCATTTCATTAAGATCTTTTTTGTCCAGAATCTTATTGATCACAAGCTGCTGAATCAGCTGGAAACAAGCACTGGTTGCCCAGTAGATACCAAGACCTGCAGGAGTAGTAATACAGATGAAAAATGACATCAATGGCATCATCATGGTCATAGATCTGGTCATATTGGCCTGATCTCCCTCCTGGGGTGTCTGCATGGTTTTTGCAGCCAGGTACTGGAACAGTCCGGCAAGAATAGGAATAATAATATAAATACTGAATCTCCATCCGGGTACTTCCATAACATTAATGCCCGGAATAAATGTATTCATATGCATTATATTTTTAGAATGCTCCACAATAGCGCCGGCGGCATTCGGAATAGCATCTGCAAGCTTTTCCCATCTAATCTGATCGAAATAATTCAATACGTCGATAACTGTATTGGCAGGTGAGCTTTTAGTCAGCTTATCAATCCCGGAATAGGCATTGGGCAGTCCCTTACCAATCTTTTTAATCATGGAGATGGTTTCAGGGTTCTTGATATCAATGGCCTTGACAATAGCCATATATTCAGCTTTTACTTCCGGAATATAAGCAGGTATTCTTCGAATTACCTGATATAATGCAAAGAATATAGGCATCTGAATAACAAGCTGCAGACAGCCGCTGCTCATACTGACGCCATATTTCTGATATACTGCCTGAATTTCCTCGTTCTGCTTCTGAACGGAAGCCTGGTCTTTTCTCCCCTTATATTTTTTCTGAATCTTCTGAATCTCAGGCTGCATAGCCTGGCTCATCTTACTGAATTTCTGTTGCTTATAGGTCATCGGAAGCAGAATAATACGAACAATGATGGTAAATATAATAATACAAAGACCAAGATTCTGAATTCCGAAATTACTCAGTCCCTTGAATATCATATCCATGATATATCCAAGTAAAACTGCAATCTGACCTATAATGGGAGTTGTTGACTGGGTCAATAACATACGTATCCTCCTGAATTAAGGTACCGGATCATATCCGCCTTTTGAAAATGGATTACAGCGCAGAATTCTCCACACATCCAGAAGTCCTCCTTTTAACACGCCGTACTTTTCAATTGCTTCCACCGCATACTGAGAACAGGTGGGAATATAAATACAGCAGGATCTTCTTTTCAAAGGGGATAGATATTTCTGATAGAATTGGATAATCCTGATAAAAATCTTTTTCATATATGAGCTTCTTCTTTAAACAGATGATGCAGCTTCAGCAAATGCAGCACATCCCTTTCACAATCACTGTAATGACAACCGGATACCTGAGAACGTGCAATGATAACAATGTCGTGACCCGGCAAAACATCCTGCTGATGTAAACGGATCACTTCCCGGACCACCCGTGTAATCCTGTGTCTGACCACACTGTTACCTACTTTTTTACTGACAGAGATTCCATATCTGTTGAATGACAGATCATTCTCTTTTACGATCATGACAAAGGACCTGTTGACCCTCGATCTTCCTTTTCGATAAACAGACTGAAAATCTCTGTTCTTCTTTAATGACTCGAACTTTTTCATTATTCGAACTTCTTTATTAAATATTCTTTCCTATTCTCTATCTAACGAGAAAAGAAAAGGCCACATCCGCTGCGGCCTAAGCTGACAATTTATTTCTACCTTTTGCTCTTCTTCTTGCTAATACTTTTCTGCCGTTAGCAGTGCTCATTCTTTTTCTGAAACCATGAACTTTGGATCTCTGTCTCTTCTTCGGCTGATATGTCATCTTCATAGCAAAGCCACCTCCTTTAAACATTTTACGGCCATTGAACCTTCAAAATATACAGGAAAAATGGACCGTTATTTTCTGAAAAAAATCCCTATTGCTGAAAAAGCATCACTCCCATTATATTGAAAAAGGTATTTTAAGTCAAGAAATACTTTATTTTATCGCCAAATTTGTTTTATCCACAGAAAAAGAAATCTATCCACCGTAATTCCACAAGTTATTCACAACTTGTGGATAACTTGTGTACAATTATATGTTTTATGCACATCATTTAACAAATTGTTATAAAAAATGTAAATAATATATACATTTTTTAATGATTCAATCGGTGAATAAAACTTATCCACAATTGGTTCAACCAGTGGATAACTCATTTTTCATTCCGTTTTTCCCAGGTTATCCACATTTCTTTATCCACTTTGTCCCCATAGCTATACACATTTCTATCTACATTATATATAATAGGCTCTCTCAATAAGGTCCTATTTTCTACTATTCCATCATTGAAAAAAGACGTTATTTGTTATAATATGATATATAGGCCCAAAGGGTCATCATTCATGTTATATCATAAAAACATGATTATACTTGTTAACTTTACATCACATAACTGGAGTCTGTAATGAAAGAATTAATCGAGTCAAAATGGTCAGAAATCATAGATACACTGGTTAAGCAGCATGATATTTCGGATGTTGCCGTAAAGACCTGGATCCAACCGTTACAGATTCAATCTATTAAAGATGATACGGTTACTTTCTATGTAGTTCAGGGTACCAGAGGGATTGAATTTATCAAGCATAAGTATTATGATTTTTTCCTCTCCATGGCAATTGAACAGATCGTAGGAACCAAATACGAGATCCTTTTTACGGATTCTGTCTCTGAATCCGCTCCTGAGCATCAGGGCCTGAATCATCGGGAATCACCATCCGGTGAATCCATGGGAAATCTCAATCCCAGATATACCTTCGATACTTTTGTTGTCGGTCCCACAAATAAGATGGCTCATGCTGTATCGGTGGCAGTTGCGGAATCTCCCGGACAGACTTACAATCCTCTGTTTCTCTATGGTGGAGCAGGACTTGGAAAGACCCATCTGATGCATTCAATTGCTCATCATATTATGCGTCAGCAGCCTCATTTAAAGGTTTTATATGTTACTTCCGAGAAGTTCACCAACGAACTGATCGATTCTCTGAAGCATGACAAGAATAATGAATTCAGAAATAAATACCGTAACATTGACGTACTTCTGATCGATGATATCCAGTTTATCATAGGAAAAGAAAGTACCCAGGAGGAATTCTTCCACACATTTAATGAACTGTACGATGCCAAAAAGCAGATTGTTATTTCTTCCGATAAACATCCCAAGGAGATTTCCACACTGGAAGAAAGACTGAGATCCCGTTTTGAGTGGGGTATCACAGTAGACATCCAGCCGCCTAATTATGAGACCAAAATGGCCATTCTGAACCGCCGGGCGGAACTTGATCATCTGGACATCGACAGTGAAGTCATGGAGTATGTGGCCAACAATATTAATTCCAATATCCGTGAACTGGAAGGTGCACTGAATAAAATCTGTGTCTTTTCCAACCTGGAGAACCGGCCCATCACACTGGAACTGGCAGAAAAGGCACTAAAAGATACCATTGATAATCAAAGGGAGATTAACATTCAGATTATTGTCGATATTGTCGCTGATCATTATAACATCTCCGTTGATGATATTCTTTCCAAGAAGAAGAGTAAGGAGATTGCCGGACCCAGACAGATCTGTATGTATCTGGCAAGGAAATATACGGATGATTCCCTTCAGAATATAGGTAAATATATTGGAAACAGAGATCATACTACTGTTATGCACGGATCCGACAAGATCGGTAAATCCCTGGAACACGATGAGTTATTGAAGAATAATATAGATATTATAGTAAAGAAGCTTGATCCTTCAAGATAGTTTGTAACGGTTCGGATCATCAGGCATTCCGGATCGTTACAAATATTTTACTTCATTGAAACGAAACTCTTCATTATTATAATGCGTTCCTTTTCTAGTTTATTGTTATCCACATTATCTTGTGGATAAACCATAGGGAAGTGGTGGAAAACATGTGGATTTATGTTTTTACAATATTTCCCATGTGGATAATATTTTTTCTATCACCAGGTTTTCCACCGGGTTATCCCAAGGACTTTCGTCCATTTCATAAAGCAAACAGTAACTGATCTGACTTATGCACACAATCCACAGCCCCTACTACTAATACTACGAATATATCTTATATATTTATATATCATTTCCCCGGAAAGGAGTTATACACAATTATGAAAATAATATGCCAGACTTCCGATCTGCTTCACAGTATCAATATTGTTTCAAGAGCGGTTGCTTCCAATTCTACGATGGATATTCTCGAATGCATCCTCATTGAGACATTAGAAGACGATCTGATTAAACTGACTGCTAATGATACAGAACTCGGAATAGAGACAGTCATGGAAGGAAATGTGGTGATTCCCGGTAAAATTGCCCTGAAAGCAAGATTATTTGCCGATATGATCAAGAAACTTCCTGACAGTGAATTAATTATTGATACAGAGGATAATGGAAGAACAAATATCCGGTGTGAAGATATTTATTTTGGAATCATGGGACAGACCGGAGATGATTTCAGCAAGATTCCTGATGTGGAGAAGAGCAACCGTATTGTGATTTCCCAGTTCGATCTGAAAGAGGTAGTACGCCAGACTATTTTTTCTATCTCAGATAATGCCAACAGCCGTCTGATGACGGGAGAGTTGTTTCAGTTTAAAGAGAACACCCTGACTGTTACTGCTCTAGACGGACACAGGATTTCTGTGAGGAAGCTGAATCTTTCCGAAGAATATCCGGATACCGAGATTATTGTTCCGGGGAAAACCTTATCGGAAGTAAGCAAGATTCTTCCGGGAGAAGCAGATGAAACCGTAGATATTTATATTTCGGATAAACATATTTTGTTTGCCTTTGGAAAAACTATTGTTGTATCAAGACTTCTGGAGGGTAAGTTCTATAATTTCAGCCAGATGTTATCTGCAGATTATGAGACTAGAGTAAAGGTTAACAAGATGAGTTTCCTTCGTTGTCTGGACCGTTCCACTTTATTTATCAAAGATTCGACCAAACGTCCAATTATTCTTAAGGTGGAAGAGGATGAGATGAAATTGTCGGCTTCCTCCCAGATAGGACAGATGAACGATAAATTGCCCATCGAGAAAGAAGGGAAGGAAATTCTGATCGGATTCGATCCGAGGTATCTGGTAGATGCATTAAGAGTCATTGATGATGAGGAGATCAATATCTACATGATCAATCCTGTGGCACCTTGTATTATTAAAAATGAGGAAGGAAGCTATTATTATCTGATCCTTCCCATCAATGTGAATAGCGGTATTTAACGATGATGACATTACAATTAAGAGATGATTATATTAAGCTTGGTCAGGCTCTGAAAGCTTCCGGTGCCGTTTCTTCCGGATTGGACGCAAAGTTTGTGATTCGGGATGGTCTTGTGAAAGTAGACGGTGAAGTGGAATATAGAAGAGGAAGAAAGCTCTATGATGGAGCTGTAGTAGAATATGACGGAGAGACCATACAGATTGTAAAGTAGGGAGAAAAAAATGTTTGTCGAGTCGATTGAATTAAAGAACTACAGAAATATCAATTCGGCAAAGATTGTATTGTCTCCCGGTGTTAATATTTTTTTCGGTGATAATGCTCAGGGAAAGACGAATCTTCTGGAGTCCGTCTATGTCAGCAGTGTAGCACGGTCTCACAGGGGAAGCAGAGACAGGGAATTGATTCGTTTTGGAGAAGAGGATGCCCATATCCGTTTGTTCTTCCGAAAGGAACCCCTTTCTCACCGTCTGGATGTTCATCTTCGAAAGAATCACTCCAAAGGAATTGCCATTGATTCCATCCCTGTGAAAAGATCTGCAGATCTGATGGGGGTTCTCCCGGTAGTTTTTTTCTCTCCGGAAGACCTTTCCCTGATTAAAAATGGTCCTGCGGACAGGAGAAGGTTTGTGGACATGGAGATGAGCCAGCTTGACAGACTCTATCTGAAGAATCTGATAGCCTATAATAAGATTCTCACAGAGAGAAATAATCTCCTGAAGCAGATTAATGTTTATCCTGCTTTGATTGATACTCTGGACGGATGGGATCATCAGTTGATTGAATCCGGATTATATCTGATCCGGAAGAGAAGGGAATTCAGCCTCGAGATCAATCGCATTATGAAGACAATCCACTCAGGTATTTCCGGTGGTAAGGAAGAGATCCTTGTGGAGTATGACCCGAATACGACAGAGATGGAATTCAGAGAGAATGTACGAAGAAACAGAAATAAGGATATTCTGTCCGGTTCCACATCCTGCGGGCCTCATAAAGATGATCTGTTGTTTTCCATCAACGGAATTGATATCCGTCGTTTCGGCTCCCAGGGACAGCAGCGTACTGCTGCTCTTTCTTTAAAATTGTCTGAGATTCGTCTTATGGAAGACAGAATAGGAGATAAGCCTGTTCTGCTGCTGGATGATGTTCTCTCCGAATTGGATGTCCATCGACAGAATCAGCTGCTCAATCATATCCGGGATGTACAGACCCTGGTATCCTGTACAGGTCTTGATGAGTTGGTGAGAAACCGGGCTGATACCGATAAAATATACCGTGTCAAAGATGGAAATTTCAGTGAATATAAGGAAGACGGAACAGAAGAATAATTCATGTAAACAGGGCGAAAAGTTGGCGGATATAAGTGATATAATCCGTTGTTTTATGGTATAATAATAAGGTAGTTAACTTTGTTAAGGATGCCGGCCAAGGAGGTATATTATGACAGAAGAAAGGATGACATCAGGTCAGGAATACGGTGCGGATCAGATTCAGATTCTGGAAGGTCTGGAAGCCGTAAGAAAAAGACCGGGCATGTACATCGGAAGCACATCTTCCAAAGGCCTTCACCATTTGGTGTACGAGATAGTAGACAATTCGATTGATGAGGCTCTTGCAGGCTTCTGTGATCGGGTGGAAGTGACTATAAATGAAGATAATTCCATTACAGTCAGGGATAACGGAAGAGGAATACCGGTAGGAATCAATACCAAAGCCGGAATTCCGGCTGTAGAAGTAGTATTCACTATCCGGCATGCCGGCGGAAAGTTTGGCGGGGGAGGATACAAGGTATCCGGAGGACTTCACGGTGTAGGCGCATCTGTGGTTAATGCTCTTTCTGAATGGCTGGAGGTCGATATTTTCCACGAAGGAAAGCTCTACCGACAGAGATATGAGAGAGGTCACGTTCAGTATCCCCTGTCCATTATGGAATATATTGATCCGCTAATGACAGGAACGGAAGTGCGTTTTCTTCCGGACCCCCAGGTTTTCGAGGAAACAGTCTTTGATTATGGTGTATTAAAACAGCGTATGAGAGAGATGGCTTTTCTGACAAAGGGGCTGAAGATCATTTTAAGGGATTCTCGCCCGGATCAGGAGAGAGAAGACGTATTCCACTATGAAGGTGGAATAAGGGAGTATGTGGAGTATCTTAATAAGGGAAAAAAGACTCCTTATGAACAGGTTATCTACTGTGAGGGACAAAGAGGAGATGTACTGGTAGAGGCTGCCATGCAGCATAACGATTCCTACAATGAGGGTGTTTACTCCTTTGTTAATAATATAAATACTCCTGAAGGAGGAACCCATCTGGTTGGTTTCCGGTCGGCACTGACCAAGACCTTTAATGACTATGCCAGAAAGAACAAACTCTTAAAGGAGAGTGAGCAGAATCTATCCGGTGAGGATATCCGGGAAGGTCTGGCTGCCATTGTCAGTATTAAGATATCGGAGCCTCAGTTTGAGGGACAGACCAAGCAGAAGCTGGGGAACAGTGAAGCCAGAAGTGCGGTGGACAGTGTGGTGAGTGAACAGCTTACCTATTTCCTGGAACAGAATCCTTCCGTTGCCAGAAGAATCTGTGAGAAGGCGATTCTGGCCCAGAGAGCCAGAGAAGCTGCCAGGAAAGCACGAGACATCACAAGGAGAAAATCTGCCCTGGAAGGAATGAGTCTTCCCGGCAAACTGGCAGACTGTTCCGACAAAGATCCCAGGAATTGTGAGATTTTTATTGTGGAGGGAGATTCCGCAGGTGGTTCTGCAAAGACTGCAAGAAGCAGAGCGACTCAGGCTATTCTGCCCTTAAGAGGAAAGATTCTCAATGTAGAGAAGGCAAGACTCGACAGAATTCTTGGAAATGAAGAAATACGTGCCATGATCACGGCCTTCGGAACGGGAATTCAGGAAGACTTTGATCTCAGTAAGCTGCGATATAATAAAATTATTATTATGACGGATGCCGATGTGGACGGTGCCCATATCGCAACATTGCTTCTGACTTTCCTGTATCGTTTTATGCCGGAACTGATCAGAAAAGGTCATGTATATCTGGCCCAGCCTCCTCTCTACAAGATCGAGAAGAACAGGAAAGTATATTATGCCTATAATGACAATGAACTGAACCAGATTCTTACAGAGATAGGAAGAGACGGCAACAATAAGATCCAGCGTTATAAGGGACTTGGAGAAATGGATGCATCCCAGTTGTGGGAGACAACCATGGATCCTGATCACCGTGTTCTTCTTCGTGTCAATATGGATGAGGACTCCAGATCAGAGTTGGATATTACCTTTGACACTCTGATGGGAGACAGGGTGGAACCGAGAAAACAGTTCATTGAAATGAATGCCCAATATGTAACCAACCTTGACATATAATAACCGGATCTCTTCATGGAGGATGATATGGACGACAGCACGATTTTTGATAATATAAACGAAATTGATCTGAAACAGACAATGGAGAGTTCTTATATCGACTATGCTATGAGTGTTATTGTATCCAGAGCACTGCCGGATGTAAGAGATGGTCTTAAGCCTGTTCAGAGAAGAATTCTCCATTCTATGATTGAATTGAATAATGGTCCGGACAAGCCCCATAGAAAATGTGCCCGTATTGTCGGTGATACCATGGGTAAATATCATCCTCACGGAGACAGTTCTATCTATGGTGCCCTTGTTAATCTGGCACAGGATTGGTCTACAAGATATCCTTTAGTAGACGGACATGGTAATTTCGGTTCGGTCGACGGTGACGGAGCGGCAGCCATGCGATATACGGAAGCCAGACTTTCCAGAATATCCATGGAAATGACTGCGGATATTAATAAAGATACGGTGGATTTTGTTCCCAACTTTGATGAGACGGAGAAGGAACCATCGGTCCTTCCTGCAAGATTTCCCAATCTCATGGTGAATGGGGCCCAGGGTATTGCCGTGGGAATGGCCACCAACATTCCTCCCCATAATCTGAGAGAAACGATTGACGGAGTCCTTAAGATTATTGACAATCAGATTGAGGAAGACCGTGATACCGGTATCGAAGAACTGATTAAAATCATCAAGGGACCGGATTTTCCCACCGGTGCTATGATACTCGGACGAAAAGAAATCGAGAGGGCTTATCTTACCGGAAGAGGAAAGATTAAAGTAAGGGCGGTCACCTCTATAGAACCTATGAAAAACGGGAAGCAGATGATTATAGTAAGTCAGCTTCCCTACATGGTAAACAAGGCCAGATTAATAGAGAAAATCGCCTCTCTGGTGAAGGAAAAGCGGGTAGATGGAATCACAGACCTGAGGGATGAATCTGACCGGCAGGGAATGAGGATATGTATTGAAACCCGGAAGGATGCCAATGCAAATGTAATCCTCAACCAGCTCTTTAAACATACGCAGCTTCAGGATACCTTTGGTGTCAATATGCTTGCACTGGTGAATAATCAGCCCAAGGTACTTAATCTGAAGCAGATGCTTACCTATTATCTGGATCACCAGAAAGAGGTAGTAACCAGAAGAACGAAATATGATCTGAATAAGGCAAGAGAAAGAGCTCATATTCTGGAAGGTCTTTTAAAAGCTCTGGACTTTATTGATGAAGTAATCCAGATTATTCGATCCTCCGCTAATGTTTCAGAAGCCAGAGAAGGTTTGATGAAGCGTTTTGATTTTTCTCAGGCTCAGGCCCAGGCTATCGTTGATATGCGTCTGCGTGCTCTGACAGGATTGGAGAGAGAAAAACTTCAGGGAGAATATGATGAGCTTCAGGGAAAGATTGCGGAATATGAAGCCATTCTTGCAGATGAGAAAGTCCTTCTGGGTGTTATTAAAAAGGAGATCACCCTGATCAGAGATAAATATGGGGATGAGAGAAGAACATCCATTGAGCCGGATATGGATGACCTGAGTGATGAGACACTGATTCCGAGAAAGGATACAGTCATTACATTTTCAAAGCTCGGTTATATCAAACGTATGACAGCGGATAATTTTAAGAGCCAGAATCGCGGCGGAAAAGGAATCCGGGGTATGAATACTATTGATGAAGACCATACGGAACAGATCTTTATGTCTCATACCCATGACTATATATATTTCTTTACCAATCAGGGAAGAGTATATCGTCTGAAAGGCTATGAGATTCCGGAGTCCGGAAGGATGGCCAGGGGAGTGAATATCGTGAACCTGATTCCTCTTCAGCCGGATGAGACTATATCCGCCATAGTACCTTCTGATCCTGAGGATGAAGGCGAATATCTTGTTATGGCCACGAAAGATGGCATGATCAAGAAGACCAGGGTTTCAGAATATGCCAATATTCGCAAGAACGGTCTGAATGCTATTGTATTGAGAGAGGGCGACCGGCTGATCGAAGTAAGGATTGCCGGAGAAGATGATGATATTTTCATGGTGTCCAGACAGGGTATGTGTATTCGCTTTAATCTTCAGGATGTAAGGCATACCGGCAGGACTTCCATGGGTGTCATCGGCATGAGATTAAATGACGGAGACCAGGTCATCGGCATGCAGACAGAAGAGGATGGAGAAGATCTTCTTATAGTTTCTGAGAACGGATTGGGAAAGAGAACCTCTCTTGATGAATATAAGGTTCAGAGAAGAGGCGGAAAGGGTTTGATCTGTTATCGAATCACTGAGAAGACCGGTTCTGTGGTGGCGATGAAGATTATTTCAAATGATGATGAAATAATGATGATCACCACAGAAGGAATTGTTATTCAGATTAAATGTGAAGATATCTCGGTAATCGGAAGGAATACTTCCGGTGTGAAGCTCATGAATGTCGGTGACGACAGTGATGTAAAAGTTGTCAGTCTGACAAAAGTAAGGCTTTTAGAACCGGTGGATGAAGACGATTATGACGATATAGACGAGAATATTGAAGAAGATATAGAGGATTCTCCGGAAGAGAATGATGGTGAGGAGTCATAGAAATGAAGACGATTCATGCTGATCGTATCAGAGATTGTATCAGAGATATGTGTATGGAAGCGAACTATTATCTCTCAGAAGATATGAAGGACGCGCTGGCATACGCTGCATCTGAGGAAAAGAATCCCCTGGGTGTCCAGATATTATCACAGCTTCAGGATAACCTGAGTATTGCCGGAGAGGAGAAGATACCTATTTGTCAGGATACAGGGATGGCGGTAGTCTTTCTTGAGATTGGACAGGATGTTCATATAGCAGGAGGTCTCCTTGAAGACGCGGTGAACGAGGGAGTCCGACTGGGATATACAGAAGGTTATCTGAGAAAATCAGTGGTATCGGATCCTCTGATCAGAAAAAATACAGGAGATAATACACCTGCTGTCATTCACACGGAATTTACAGCCGGGGACTCCATAAGAATCACGGTAGCTCCCAAAGGATTTGGCAGCGAAAATATGAGCAGAATATTTATGCTGAAACCTGCGGATGGAGAAGAAGGCGTAAAGGAGGCGATTATTAACACTGTAAAGGAGGCAGGTCCTAATGCCTGTCCTCCCGTAGTTGTCGGTGTCGGTGTTGGCGGAACCTTTGAAAAGGCAGCAATCATGGCCAAGAAGGCACTTCTCCGGAAAATAGGGACTCATTCGGATCTTCCACATATAAAATGTATGGAGGAAGAGATATTGGAGAGAATCAACCAATCGGGAATCGGTCCGGCTGGTCTGGGTGGAAGTGTCACTGCTCTGGCAGTAAATATTAATGTATATCCTACTCATATTGCCGGATTACCCGTAGCAGTCAATATGTGCTGCCATGTGAATCGTCATGTGACAAGGATTATCGAAGGAGAGAGTGATGAGTTATAATATTCAGGTTCCCTTTTGTACAGAGGAATATCTTTCACTTCGTTCCGGAGATTACGTATATCTGACCGGGATCATCTATACAGCCAGAGATGCTGCTCATAAGAGACTCCATGAAACGATGAAATCCGGAGCTGAACTGCCAATTTCTCTGTCTGGAAATATTCTGTATTATCTTGGACCAAGCCCGGCCAGAAAGGGGCAGGTGATCGGGTCGGCAGGACCTACTACATCAAGTCGGATGGATCGTTATACTCCCGACCTCCTCGATGCGGGACTGAAAGGTATGGTGGGCAAAGGAAAAAGGTCTTCCGAGGTCCTGGAATCAATCCGGAGAAACAAGGCAGTTTATTTTGCTGCTGTGGGAGGCGCCGGAGCTCTCTTGTCTAAATGTATTAAGAAGGCGGAAGTAATCGCTTATGAGGATCTGGGAACGGAGGCTATAAGAAAGCTATATGTGGAGAATCTTCCTGTAATCGTTGTAATTGACAGTGAAGGGAACAATCTCTATGAAGAAGCACCGAAGAAGTGGTGCACCGATATGATTGAATGATTTTGTGAAAGCTGCTCTTTTAAAAATGAGCAGCTTTTTTTCTTGACAGGGATATTTATTTTTGTTAATATAATAGAGCACTCTGCAAATGCAGGGTGCAATTAAATAATGTTTCTATTATTTAGGCATATGGAGAAGTACTCAAGTGGCTGAAGAGGCGCCCCTGCTAAGGGTGTAGATCGTGTGAGCGGTGCGAGGGTTCAAATCCCTCCTTCTCCGTTGTATTTTTTTCGCTTTTTTGCGGATTAAATATTTATATCGCATTCCGTCAGAATTTCTTCAACATGTTAAGAATATTTAATTAAATAAAAAAGTTCTTGACAGGTTAAAGTCATTGTGATAATATGTGGAAGTTCGCACGAAAACGTGCGGATCACAGAGCACCTTGATAACTGAATAACAGAACAACCTTGAACGTTCAATTCACGTTATAAGTTCTTAAATGAGCTTATAACGAAGAGAATCATTCGGGCCTGAGCGGGAGTGATGTCCCCGCAAGGTCCATGGAACGAACATTGTTTATTTCAAAAGCTCGACCCGGCAGAGATGCCGGGGAGCACCAAACCAGAAACGAGGCCAGAAGGGTCTTGAGATGGACAGACATCAAAGGACATGAGGAAGCGGGAGACCGCGGACTTATGATAGATCTTATTTGAGAGTTTGATCCTGGCTCAGGATGAACGC
>CACXGS010000141.1 GCA_902767195.1 uncultured Lachnospiraceae bacterium
ATTGTCCGTTCCAGAATCAGCAAAGCCACCTGGAATGGAACGATCAAGCGGATTAAGACCGATGAGACCTACACGGAAGACAGCACATCCGAAGAGACGTCTGATGAATCCGACTGGTCAGAAGACACCGAGACCGAAAGCTCATCAAACACAGATTCTCATTACGGAATCGTGGTCAGCCTGGAGACATCCAAAGGCCTGATGCTTGGTCAGCATGTTCTGGTAGAACTGACCAGTGGTTCCCAGAGCGGGAAGTCAGATGACAACGGCTACTGGCTGGATCAGAGCTATGTCGTTTCGGAGAACGGAAAATACTATGTATACGCGGATAATGGCAAAGACCGGCTCGTGAAGAAGGAAATCAAAGTGGGAGAATACGATGAGGATCTTCATCAGTATCTCATCAAGAGCGGTCTGAAGTCAGATGACTACATTTCCGTTAAAGTGAATTGTAAGCCGGGTATGGCTACAACAAAAGATAAATCCAAGGCGACGAACCAGAATTCGTCCGGAGGATCGGATGAAGAATCCACAGAAGTTGATGGCCTGGATGAAGATTTTGAATAAGGAGGCCATGCCATGCTGCTGAGTTTAAGGAATATTTATAAAGATTATTATCGGGATAAGATCGTAATCCCTGTGCTGAAAGATATCAATCTTGATATCGATGAAGGGGAATATGTGGCGATCATGGGACCCTCCGGTTCCGGCAAGACAACACTGATGAATATCATCGGATGTCTGGATCGTCCCACCCAGGGAGAGTATTTCCTTGAGGGCAGATCCATAGAGAAGCTGAGTGAGAATAAGCTTTCTGATGTCAGACTTCAGACTCTCGGCTTCGTATTTCAGAGTTTTAATCTTCTGAACCGGCAGACTGCCCTTGAGAATGTGGCGCTGCCTCTCAGCTACGCAGGTATTTCCCAAAGGAGAAGGAAGGCAATCGCCTTTGAGTCTCTGAGACGTGTAGGCCTGGAAGACCGTGTTCATTTCCGGCCGACACAGCTGTCCGGCGGTCAGCAGCAGAGAGTGGCGATCGCCCGGGCTCTGGTGAACAATCCCAAGATCATTCTTGCGGATGAGCCCACCGGAGCATTGGACAGCAAGTCCGGAGTAGCGGTTATGGAACTGTTCAAGAAACTGAATGAGGAAGACGGTGTTACGGTTATCATGATTACCCACGATGCCAACATTGCTTCCCATGCCAGGACAATCTATCATATCTTTGATGGTGAGATTTTTGATAACCCGCCTGCCCGGTAATTTAAAAGACCGGAAAGGCAAAGATGCAACATGATAGCATGTTAGGATACAGGAGGAGAGTACCTTGAAGGATAAGGGCAAGAGAAAAAAATTAATTATCGCGGCAGCGGCGATTGCTGTGATTGCCGGGCTCGGTATTGGTACTTTTGCATTCCGCGGCAATCACAAAGCCACATCTGTGGAAGTATATCCTGTGTCTTCCCTGACAGGCTGGGGTGAGCTGACTGCCCAGAATGAACAGACTACAGGTACCATTGTGGATCAGTTCAGTCAGGATGTAAAGATGTTGGAGGATTATCCTCTGAACCGGGTTCATGTCAGAAAAGGACAGAAAGTAAAAAAGGGAGACATTCTGGTTACCTATAACGCCAGACGACAGGAACTGGAGTTGAAGCTCAAGGAGATTGAGGTCCGGAGAAGAGAGAGGGATGTGCAGATTCGGGAGAACAGTCTTGAGACTCTGCGAAAAACCGGAAAGGATCCCTACACCGGGGCTTCAGATGTAGACGGGGACATTGATTCCAGTCTCGATGATGATGACAGCATGGATGATAATCTGGATTACACAGATGATGATGCATCCCTGCCGGGGAACCTCTTTAATAAGGATGCGCTGCTGGGACTGACAGTCCGTGCGGAAGATCCTGAGGAAGGAACAACCCAGGCAGCGCCTGAAGGATCAACGACTGCTCCTGAGGAGGGTGGAACAGAAGCTCCCGGAACGCCAGAAGAACCTACAGAGTCCACGGAGAGCACTGAGGTTCCTGATACGCCTCAGCTGGCTGATATCTTTGAATCAATGAAAGACGGAGTTGTTCCCGGAACCTGTTATGAAGTAACAGATGAGGGCCTCGTCGTATATGTAAAAGGAGACCAGGGTACTCCTGACGTCGCAGGACAGGCCATTTTGGATGCCATCCAAAGAGCAGGTGATACCAAGAGTCCTCTGAATGTAATCATCAAACGTTACAGCAATCAGGAAGCTCTTGATAATGGAGAGGAACCAAATAAGCAGATAGAGATCAGCATGGGATCCTATGTTACAAGTTCTATTGATGCAGATTCCACTTATTCCCTGGAACAGATTGAAAAGCGTCTGGGAAATATAAATGATGCAAAGAAAGTAACGATCACATCCAAGACATCCAATGCTACCAAGAAGGTTACCAAAGGATCTTCCTACACCTACCAGTTGAACCTGGATGGGAAAAAGGTTAGCAACGGTGTCCGCTGGTCCGTTAGTGGCAATAAGAAGAAGAAGACCAGTATCGATTCCACGACAGGAACCCTTACGGTAGCTTCCAACGAGACAGCAAAGAAGCTCAGGATCATTGCCACTCTAAACGGTGTCAGCCGTTATATTACCGTGAAAGTCGG
>CACXGS010000142.1 GCA_902767195.1 uncultured Lachnospiraceae bacterium
CAGAAAGAGGACACCGTGATGAGCCAGGGAGATCTCCCCGGGCTTGGGAATCAGACCTCCTCCCAGAAGACCTGCCTGGGTGACGGAATGGGAAGGAGACCGGAAAGGTCGATTCCTGATCAGGGAGAAACCGTCCTTCAACAATCCTTTGGCACTGTAGATCATGGTGGTCTCAATCTTCTCCTCCATGGTCATATCCGGCATGATCCCCGGCATGCCGGAGGCAAGCAAGGACTTACCCATGCCCGGAGGTCCGGTGAGAAAAACATTGTGAAATCCTGCCGCCGCGATCTCAAGAGCCCTTCGACCATCCTTCTGTCCTTTGATCTCGGCAAAATCCGGTCCCGGGTTCACAGTATCCCCTGGCGGCGGCAGACAAAATGTCCTTTCCGGTATCACTCCCTCCAGGAATTCTTCTACCTGAACCAGATGATCCAGCCCCCACACTTCCATTCCCTCCACAAGAGATGCTTCCTCACCGTTATCTGCGGGGACAAGACAACGACGGTATCCCATCTCTCTGGCTCTCATCAATATGGGAAGTACACCGGGAAGGGGGCAGAGACTCCCATCCAGAGACAATTCCCCCAGGAAAATGGTATCTGAAAGATCCGGGAAATCGCCAATCCCCATGGAAATCAGAAAAGCAGTGGCAATGGCAAGGTCAAAAAAAGTGCCAAACTTACGAATATCCGCCGGAGCAAGGTTCACTGCGATTCTTCTGGGAGGAATCACATAACCGCAGTTCTTCAGTGCCGTTCTGACCCTCTCTTTGGCTTCCTTCACTTCATTGGACAGATAACCGATCATATTAAAAACAGGAAGCCCGGGACTGATATCCATCTGCACTTTTATAAGCTCTCCCTCCACACCGAGAACCATACCACTCATAATCTCAGAAACCACAACAAACCTCCTATCAATAATTACCAATTTTTTACATCTACGTTATCATGTCACCTTTTCTCTGTCAACATATTTTTCCATTAATTACATTTTTTTCTATATATTCTATTAACAGGTGACGAATATTTTCTATGCCAGTAGGCGGTAGTGGATTCCGTAAGCGGAGGCTTTGCAGGAACAGAGACGAGATCCACTGCCTACGTAGACTTGGGTTCCGGGATATAAACAAATCGTTCGTGAATATCCCGGAACCCTTAGTCGTAGTTGGCAGTTAGCTCGGCGGGAGTGGGCAACGCCGAAGCGTCGGAACAAGCCACCGCCTACTGGCGCAAAAAAGGTGCCTGGCACCCTATAGACGCATCTGTTTGCGACAGATGTTCCTATAAGGTGCCAGGCACCTTTTTACACTTATTCTTCCCCGGCGTCGAGCATTTTTTTCAGTTCACTCATAAAGGTGTTCACATCTTTGAATTCCCGGTAGACGGAGGCGAATCTTACATATGCTACCTGTTCCAGGTTCTTCAGATGTTCCATGACGATCTCGCCGATCTGGTCGCTCTCAATCTCTTTATATTCCAGATTGTAGAGTTCATTTTCTATGTGGTTTACCGTTTCTTCAATCTGCTGGACGGATACCGGCCTCTTGTGACAGGCTCTCATGATGCCGGATACTATTTTTCCCCGGTCATAGGGTTCTCTGGTCCTGTCTTTTTTTATGACGGTCAGGGGCATTACTTCCACTCTCTCGTAGGTGGTAAAGCGTTTGCCGCATTCGTCGCACTGCCTTCTTCTTCGTATGGAGGCGTTATCGTCGGCCGGTCTGGAATCGATTACTCTGGTATTGTCCAGATTACAAAAGGGACATTTCATATGGTTTCCCTTTCCTTTCTCCCTATTCGTATTTCACAATGATCTTTGACGGACATTTTGCAGCGCAGGCGCCGCATCCGACACATTTCTCATAATCAATTTTCGCGATGTTGTTCTCTACACTGATGGCGTCGAACTTACAGACGCGGGTGCACATTTTACATCCGATACAGCCTGTGGTGCAGACTTCCTTGACAGGTTTTCCGAATTCTCTGGAACTGCACTGTACTTTGTATTTCTGCCTGTAGGGAACCAGCTCGATCAGAGACTTGGGGCAGGTTGCCACGCATTTGCCGCAGGCAACGCATTTTTCCTCATCGACCTGGGCAATGCCTTCCACCACATGGATGGCGTCAAAGTCACATACTTTGACGCAGCTGCCGAAACCGGTACAGCCGAATGCACAGGCTTTGGGGCCGCCTCCGGGAACGCTCATGGCGGATACGCAGTCCTCGTTGCCGCTGTAGATATATTTCGTCTTTGCCTTCTCACAGGTTCCGGCACATTTGACATAGGCTACCATTTTGGCGCTGTCTGAGGCCTCTACGCCCATGATGGCGCTGATCTGTTCGGCTACAGGGGCTCCGCCCACAGGGCAGGCGTTGACAGCAGCTTCCCCGGCGGCAATGGCTTTGGCCAGAGCGTCACATCCTGCATATCCGCAGCCGCCGCAGTTGTTGCCGGGAAGGCAGTCTCTGACTGCCACTTCCTTCTCATCCACAGGCACTTTAAATTTTTCAGAGGCAATTCCCAGAAGAACGGATATCACAAGACCGGTTCCTCCGACCACTGCCGCTGCCAGAATTATACCATTCATCTCTCTTCCCTCCTGTTAAATGATCCCTGAAAAGCCGAAAAAGGCGATGGACATCAGGCCGGCGGTTACCATGACGATGGGCATGCCCTGCCATGACTCCGGTATATCATTAAACTCCATCTTCTCACGGAGTCCCGCAAGAATCACGATGGCAATGGTGAATCCGATGGCAATTCCCAGACCGTAGATCACCGATTCAAGAATACTGTACTCGTACTGGACTGCATTCAGGGCAACACCCAGAACCGCGCAGTTGGTGGTGATCAGGGGAAGGAATACCCCCAGAGATTCATACAGAGCCGGCATGGATTTCTTCAGGAACATTTCCACGAACTGAACAAGGGCCGCAATGACCAGAATAAAGACTATGGTCTGAAGGTAGGTCAGATCCAGCGTAACCAGGATGTACTTATTGATCACTGCCGTGACAAAAGAAGCAATAGTGATGACGAAGATAACAGCTCCACCCATTCCTGCTGCTGTCTCTGTCTTCTTGGATACACCAAGGAAGGGACAAAGACCGAGGAACTGACTGAGCACCACGTTATTGACAATGGCTGCTCCGATAACAATCAGAATTAATGCTTTCATCCGTTATCCTCCTTTCCTATTCCTGTGTCCCGGCAGTATCTGCCTCTTTATTGGCGGCTGCTTTTTCTTCCGGCTGAACATCCTCTGTCTTTGCCGGAGTGTTATCCACGCTCATATCAAAGAAACTCCGGCTGGCGCAGTTGCTGATGACACAGTTGGCACAGTCTCCGCAGCCCTGGGGAAGTTCTTTTCTCTCCTCCACAGGCTTTCGGTTATTAAGCCGGTTTCTGATGGCGATCATGCATCCGAGCACGAAAAATGCTCCCGGTGCAAGGATAAATATGGTGATCGGAGTGTAGATATTTTCCGGAAGGATGGTGAACCCGAACATGGCTCCGGTTCCCAGAAGCTCACGGAAAGCTCCGAGTATGGTCAAAGCCAGTGTAAAGCCCAGGCCCATGCCGATCCCGTCGAAGAAGGACAGGATTGGCCCGTTTTTGCTGGCATAGGATTCCGCCCGGCCCAGAATGATACAGTTAACAACAATCAGGGGGATGTAGACACCGAGAGCCTTATCAAGGCTGGGGACATATCCCTGAAGGACGAACTGAACGATGGTAACCAGGGTAGCGATTACTACAATATATGCCGGGATCCTCACTCTGTCCGGAATAAAGTCCCGGAGCAGGGAAATGATCAGGTTGGAAAACATGAGAACCGCCGTTGTGGACAATCCCATTCCGGCACCGTTGATGGCCGAAGTGGTTACCGCCAGGGTAGGACACATACCAAGGATCAGGACCAGGGTAGGGTTCTCACGGAGTATACCGTTTATCAATCGTTCTGCAGGTGTGTTCTTATTCATCGTTATTCCCCTCCTTTTAAAGTATGGAAATAAGCAAGACAGTTATTGATCGCACCTGTCACTGCTTTGGAGGTTATGGTCGCGCCGGAGATGGCATCGATTTTCTCTCCGTTATCCTCACCGGAACCATCTTTGACCACTTCAAAACTCTCCACTTTCTGCTCTTCATACTGATCACCCCATTCCGGATCCTGGGCGTTCATTCCAAGGCCGGCTGTCTCGGAGATGGACAGGATGGAATAACCGGTCACTGTCCCGTCGGCAGAGATTCCCACTGTCATCCGGATGTCTCCGCCATAACCTTTGTGGGTGGTGATATCGAAGATATAGCCAATCTCCTCTCCGCCTTTTTTGGCGACGATCACGTTATTCATGGTGTCGCCTTCATGATCTTCCACGGGGTTCTCATTGGAAGCAAAAACTTTGGTTGCTTCCTCCGGGGAGAATCCTTCCAGATCCGTAAATTCATCGGCATCCGGAAAGACTGCTTTATATGCTGCCTGCTGGGCTTTATCCTGCTGCTTTATGATCGGCTCATGGGTCACATTGTAGACAAATCCCAGTGCCAGTCCGGCAACCAGAGTGATCAGCACCAGTTTAAGACAATCCTTGATCAGTGCGTTCATTCTTTTCTGCCCCCTTTCCCGAATGCCACAGGTGTGGTGAACTTCTCAATCAGCGGCACAAGAAGATTACAGAAAATAATCGCATAGGATACTCCTTCCGCAGAGCCGCCGAAGAGCCGGAAGAGTCCGGTCAGGATACCCAGACACACGCCAAATACGAGCTTGCCGTTGGGTGTGATGGGTGATGTCACATAATCCGTAGCCATAAAGAAGGCACCCAGCATGAGACCGCCGCCGCAAAGGTGGGCTGCCAGGTAATTCAGATCCATACCATGCCCGCCGAAGAGCAGAACAAAGATGCTCAGGGTAGCAATATAGGACACAGGGATCCTCCAGCTGATAATTCCTCTGGCAATGAGGACGATTCCTCCTACCAGAAGTAAAATTGCGGAAGTCTCGCCGATGGTTCCACCGGTGATACCCAGAAACATATCTTTTACGTTGACAGCCTCTCCCGCTTTCAATGCGGCAAGAGGAGTTGCCATGGTGGTGGCGTCAAACTGTGTCAGATAACCATTTGCCGAGAAATTGGTCATGAGACCGGCAAAGGAAATCAACAGAAAACACCGGGCACCCAGGGCCGGGTTCATAAAATTCTGTCCCAGGCCGCCGAAAATCTGCTTCACTACGATAATCGCAAAGAGGCCGCCCAGTACCGGCATCCAGTAGGGAACCTGGGGTGGCAGGTTCATGGCAAGAAGAAGTCCGGTCAGTGCCGCACTGCAGTCACTGACAGTGATGGGCTTGTGCATGAAATACTGCCATGCATATTCCGCGAGGACGCAGGTTGCCACGCAGAGCACCGTATTAATAATGGCAGGCATTCCGAAATTAACAAATCCGAAAATCGCTGCGGGAAGAAGACAGAGAATCACTTCCAGCATGATACTGTGTGTTGTCGCCCAATCTCTCACATGAGGATTGGCGGAAACATTATACATCTGTTCGTTCATAACTCACCTCTCCTTATGCTTTCTTCTTTCTTCGAAGAGCCATAGCCTCCCGGCGTCCGGTCTTCATGGACTGGGTCAGTCTTCTTTTAGCCGGGCAAATGTAGGAGCAGCATCCGCACTCTACACACTCACAGCCACTCAACTGATCAAACAATTCAAAATCACCGTGGTCGGCAATCTCCGATAATCTGGTAGGCATCAGGCCTGCCGGGCATACAGTGACACACCGGCCACAGAGGATACAGGGACCCGGCTCACAGGCCGCTACCTGATCCTTTGTAAAAACAAGCAGGGAAGAAAATGTCTTCCCGCAGGGTACGTCAAGGGTGGACAGGGCCATACCCATCATGGGACCACCGGAAATCAGCTTCTCGGGAGTCTCTTTAAAGCCGCCTGCTGCCTCGGCAAGCTCTGCGGCGATCGTCCCGTTCTTTACTTTGAAATTACCGGGTTCCGCGATGGCGTCGCCGGTAACCGTCACAACTCTCTCATAAAGAGGTTTGCCCAGATTCACTGCCTCGTGGATAGCAATGGCAGTAGCCACATTGTCCACGATACAGCCGGCATCCGCCGGAAGCATCGAAGAATTAATGCTTCGTCTGGTAACCGCATAGATCAGAGAACGCTCTGCTCCCTGGGGATACTTGGTCTTTAGGGGAGCAACTTCGATCCGCTCTTCTTTTTCACACAGATCCTTCATCAGGGCGATGGCATCCGGTTTATTATCCTCGATACCGATCACTCCCTTTGCCTGGGGGAAGAGGGAAAGAATGATATTAAGACCGGAGATCAGGTCCTCCGGGGTCTCCATCATACAGCGGTAATCCGCCGTAATATAAGGCTCGCATTCCGCGGCATTGATGATGATGGTATCAATCTTATCCGGCTCCTTGGGAGACAATTTAACGTGGGTGGGGAATCCTGCGCCGCCCAGGCCCACGATTCCTGCATTTTTAACCGCATCGATCACAGATCTGGGAGACCGGTCCTTAAGGGGAGTAAACTCTACCTGTTCATATTCTCCGTCATTCTCAATAATGATACTCTCCACCTTCGTACCGGCAACGGTCAGTCTGGGCTCGATCTTCTTCACCTTTCCGGAAACGGAACTGAAAACAGGCGAAGACACGAATCCTCCTGCCTCCGCGATCATCTGTCCCACCAGAACTCTGTCGTTTTTCTTTACGATCGCTTTTGCAGGAGCTCCGATATGCTGACTGAGAGGAAATACCAGTTCCCCGCCGGGAAGATATTCCTTGATGGGCTTATCCTTGCTCAGCGCCTTACCATCGTAAGGGTGCAGGCCGCCCTTAAACGTAAGCAGTCCCATAGTACTACCTTCTTTCTAAATTAATCCTTTATATTACCAGTCTGTTCCATCACAGAACAGTTCCTAACCTTTTTAACGGGAGATTCCGTCAATCCCGGGAGACTTTTTCTCACCCCGCACCGTCACAATCACCTTATGAGGGAGACAGACGATCGTCTCTCCCACTTGGGACACCGGCTTGTGCCGCACGCAGATCTTATCCCGGCAGTCTGCCCGGGTCATATCCGCCTGATGATCTTTGATGGTCAGTTCATTATAGAAGGAGTCTTCTTCGATGAGAACCTTGCGGTCCTCCTCCAGAGAGTATTCCCCGGTTACCTGTCCATCAACTGTGACGACAACACGGTCCCCTCTCTCCGTCAGACAGCCTCTGATCAGAAAGGCAGCCAAAGCGACAAAGAGGAGGGCCAGAATCAGGATCCCGTCTGCTCTTTTAATTGAATCCAATCCACTTCTGCGCAATTTTATATCCTGCCAGAGTCAGTACACGAATGACTCTGCTGGTGGAGGAGGCCAGCCTCCCCGTCATGGAGCTGCGTATCTTCCTGGAAGCATAGGGTGACCGGTCATTCAGATAGGACCAGAGGTCATTTTTCATCTCCATAGCCTCCGGATCCCCTCTTCTCATAAGAAGAACCGATGTAACCAGACAGATTGTATTCAGGTAATGGAGCATATAGTTCCGCAGCTTTTTGGACCGGAAAGATCTCTCATGATTCCTGAAAATGTCAATCATTATTTTATTGACCCGGATCTGCTGGTCGATCCTGGAGATCATAACGGTCTCATTGACCGACTGGTCATCCCGGCCGATATAATAACGATAAAAATCCACATCCAGATAGTACATCTTCTTTACGTAGGGCAAAGGCCAGAAGACAAAGATGTTATCCACATAAAATGTATGTTTGGGAAGCTCAAAAGAAAAGCTCTTCAGCAGGTCTGTCCGATAGATGACCGAGTGCATCAGGATATTCTTGGAAGGTCCGAAATGTCCCGTGTCCTTCCAGGTGAAATACTGATTCACAGGCATGATTCCCTGGTAATGAATCACTTTCTTGGTGCTGGCTCCCACCTTCTCATAGACATAGTTGGAGATCAGCATATCCAGGGGTTCTTCCTCCTGGACTGCTGTCCTGAGAAAATCCAGAATCTCGCGGTATGCCAGAGGATCTACCCAGTCATCACTGTCTACTACCTTATAGAAGAAACCGGTCGCGTTGCGCAGTCCGGTATTCACAGCCTCTCCGTGACCGCCGTTCTCCTGGTGGATGGCCCGGACTATGCCGGGATACTTCTGCTCATATTCATCGGCGATGGCTCCGGTATTGTCTTTGGAGCCGTCATCCACGATCAGAATCTCCACTTCATCACCGCCGGGCAGCAGGCTGCCTATACAGTTTCTCATATAATCCTGAGAATTATAACTCGGGATCGCAATCGACAATAATTTTCTCATATGGAAATCACTCCTCAAATCCACGGTATATGATCTCATCCCGGCCCGGGCCGTTGGAAATCATGGTGATCGGATATCCGATCTGTTTTTCAATGAATTCGATATAGTTCCTGCAGTTGTCCGGAAGGTCCTCATATCGGGTAATACCCCGGATATCACATTTCCATCCCGGAAGTACAGTAATCACAGGCTTCGCCCGCTCCAGCAGGTGGGTTACCGGGAATTCTGTCGTTACTTCCCCGTCGATCTCGTATCCGGTGACCACCGGGATCTCATCCAGATAACCAAGGACATCCACTACCGTAAAGGCAACATCGGTGGCACCCTGAAGACGGCATCCGTATTTGGAAGCCACACAGTCAAACCATCCTACCCTTCTGGGTCTGCCGGTAGTAGCACCGAACTCTCCTCCGTCGCCGCCTCTTCTTCTTAACTCATCGGCTTCATCGCCAAAGATCTCACTGACAAAAGCGCCGGCACCCACAGCGCTGCTGTAGGCTTTCACCACCGTAATAATCTTCTCGATGGCATAGGGAGGGATTCCTGCTCCGATGGCCCCGTAGGAAGCCAGGGTAGAGGAAGATGTGACCATAGGATAGATTCCGTGGTCCGGATCCTTCATGGTTCCAAGCTGACCTTCCAGAAGGATATTCTTTCCCTCTTTCAGGGCATTGTGCAGATACAGGGAGACGTCACAAATATAGGGTGACACCATCTCCTTATACTCCATCAGGGTCTGATAGAGCTCATCCGCATCGATCAGGGGCTTGTGGTAAAGGTGCTCGAGGAGCACATTTTTCTGGGATAAGACACGGTCAATCTTGGCCCTGAGTTCCTCTTCCGGCTGGAAAAGCTCACTGACCTGAAAACCGATCTTGGCATATTTATCTGAGTAGAAGGGGGCAATGCCGGACTTGGTCGATCCGAAGGATGCACCAGCCAGCCTCTCCTCTTCGTACTGGTCAAACAGTATGTGATATGGCATCACCATCTGGGCACGGTTGGAGATCAGAATCTTCGGAGAGGGAAGGCCTTTATCCGTGATTGTCTTTATCTCATTAAAAAGTACCGGAATGTTGAGGGCCACACCGTTTCCGATGATGCTTGTGGTATGATCATGAAAAATACCGGAAGGAAGGGTGTGAAGGGCAAACTTGCCGTAGCGGTTCTTGATGGTGTGGCCGGCGTTGGCTCCACCCTGAAAGCGCACGATGATGTCAGAGTGCTCTGCCAGCATATCCGTGATCTTTCCTTTTCCTTCATCTCCCCAGTTGGCACCGACGATTGCTTTTACCATAAATGATTCCTCCGTCTATTATTGCAGTTCTAAAAGATACCACAGACTGCTCCGGCAAAAGTCCGTTCCCGCAATCCCGGTATCCAACTATATATGACCAAACAGAACAATTATACCTTATTATCATACTAAATGTAAAGATATCCGAGCAAAAAAGAAAAGGGCCGCAGCTTTTAAGTGTCGGCCCCTGTATTAAACAAGTACGCTTATAGCAGCTTATATTTCTTTGCGATTCTCACCAGAACTCCCCCCTTGGGGAAGCCGGCGAGCTCTTCCTCGCTCACCCCGTTCAGCTTGAGGATCAATATGAAATATATGACCACAGCGGCGGCGATGGCGATCATCATGGCAGCAAAAATTAACAGCCTTATGGGCAGCATGGTACCCAGCAGACGGATCAGCAGCACATAGAAGGCCTGATAGACGGTCTGGCATACAACTCCCATGAGCAGAGCCGACAACAGCGGAATCATGAATGTCTTTTTGATCTCCTGCCGGTAATGCAGATATTTTCTGACCGCCAGGTTATTCAGAATGCACATAAGCAGTGAATAGAACATAGTGGCAATGACAAGGGCTTCCAGATTCATGCCGGTCTCCTTCAGAAGAACGATAAGTATCGCTACATGAAGAACCAGAGAAATGGCTGCGTTTCTCAGTGGAATGCTCACCTTTCCGATTCCCTGGATCACGCCGTTGGTCACGGTGGACAGGGCGTAAAATACAACGCTGATACATCCCATTCTCAGAATCATGACCGCCAGGCTCAGGGTCTCTCTCTGAGGAAACATCACTTCCATGACGGGCTTGGCCATCACGCCGATCCCCACTGCAGCAGGAATCGAGATCAGCATGACAAACTGAATAGCCTCCCTGACATGATCTGCACATTTCTCCAGATTACCAAGGGTATAATTGGAAGATACCGCCGGAATCATGGCTGTGGACATAGAATTCGCCAGAGCAATAGGCACGTTGATCAGAACCCAGTATTTGCCGGAAAAGACTCCGTAATAGATGGCTGCCTGCTCTGCCGCCATCCCCCGGTGGTCCATCATTCTCAGATAGACGGTCTGGTCGATGATGGTGCTGGTATTGTAGATAAAGGTAGCCAGAATCACCGGTGTCACCATGGAAAAGATAATGATGAAGATCTGCCGGTAACTCTCTACCTCCACGGTCCTGTCCCGTGCCTGCCTTTTTCGGAAAAATGAAAGGTTCAGCCGGTAAATGAACAGCATGAACAGGAGTCCCACAAGTACGCCTGCACCGATTCCCGCAGCAGACCCCATGGCGCCGAATACCGGCCGCATGACTTCATCCCCCCGGGCAAAGAGGTGGATGAAAAGAAGGGCTGCACCGATACTGACAATGGCATTGGCAATCTGCTCAATAATCTGGGATACGGAGGTGGGAACCATGGTCCCGTGGGCCTGGAAATAACCCCGGAACACTCCCAGAAAACCGGAGAGAAAGATGGTAGGGGCAAGCACCTGCAATACCGGCGCCGCCTTTAACTGGCTCTCTCCCACCAGAACCCCCGCTCCGAAGAAGGTCAGGAGGCTTGCGATTCCTCCCACTACCAGCACATAGATCAGTGCACAGCGAAATACCCTGTGGGCATTCCGGTACTGTTTCAGAGCCAGTCTGGCAGAAACCACCTTGGATACGGCAAGGGGTATGCTGTAGGAAGAGATCAGCAGTACCATGGCATAGATGTTAACCGCGATACTGTAATAGCCGTTTCCCTCGTCTCCGATGATGCTTGTGACAGGACTTCGGTAGAGAAGTCCGATTATTCTTGTAATAATGCCGGCGATCATTAATATGGTCGCCTGGGCAAGAACATTTTCTGTTTGTTGATTTTGGTTACTCAAAGGTCAAATCCTCTCCTGATACTACACATTAATCTCTGCCGACAGGCCCAGGATCTCCCTGTTGGAATCCAGAACCGGTCTGACAACATCCCGGATATATTCTTCGGTCTGTTCTTTTGCTCGTCCTGTAAAATTCTCCGGTTTCATAATCTCCTGAAGCTGGTCCATGGTCATGCCAAAGGCCGGATCAGCCGCGATCCTCATAAGAAGGTCATTCTCCTTTCCTTCCTCCTTGACGGCCCGTCCTGCTTCCATGGAATGCTGACGGATCTTCTCGTGGAGTTCCTGCCGGTCTCCACCCGCCTTAACTGCGTCCATCATAATGTTTTCGGTTGCCATAAAGGGCAGTTCCCGAAGCAGATGAGACTCAATAACCTTGGGATAAACCACCAGCCCATCCACCACATTCAGGTAAAGGTCCAGTATACCATCGATGGCAAGGAAGCCTTCCGGGATGGAAAGACGCTTATTGGCAGAGTCGTCGAGAGTTCTTTCAAACCACTGGGTGGAAGCCACCAGGGCAGGATTCATGGCATCGCTTATGACGTAGTTGGCCAGAGAAGCGATTCGCTCACTCCGCATGGGATTGCGCTTGTAGGCCATGGCCGAAGATCCGATCTGATTCTTCTCAAAAGGTTCTTCGATCTCCTTAAGATGCTGAAGAAGACGGATATCGTTGGAGAACTTATGGGCGGACTGGGCAATGCCGCTCAGAACATTCAGTACCCTGCTGTCCACTTTTCTGGAATAAGTCTGTCCGGAAACGGGATAGCACTCCTTAAAGCCCATTTTCTCAGCAATCTTTTTATCCACCTTACGGATGGTCTCATGATCGCCGTTAAAAAGCTCCAGAAAACTTGCCTGGGTTCCGGTGGTTCCTTTGGAACCAAGCAGTTTCATGGTGCCGATCACATGATCAAGGTCCTCCAGATCCAGCATCAGTTCATTGATCCAGAGCGTCGCTCTTTTCCCTACCGTGGTCGGCTGTGCCGGCTGGAAATGAGTGAAAGCCAGGGTAGGCAGACTGCGGTAGTCCATGGCAAAATCAGCAAGCTTGGCGATCACATTGACCAGCTTCTTCCTCACCAGTTTCAGTGCTTCTGTCATAATGATGATATCGGTGTTATCTCCCACATAGCAGGATGTCGCCCCCAGATGGATAATGCCTTTGGCGTTAGGACACTGTACTCCGTAAGCATATACATGGGACATAACATCGTGTCTGACTTCCTTTTCTCTTTCCTTTGCCACTTCAAAATTAATGTCATCCTGATGGGCTTTCAGTTCCTCAATCTGTTCCGGAGTCACGCTGGAAAGGCCCAGTTCGTATTCTGTTTCCGCCAGGGCGATCCAAAGCTTCCTCCAGGTTTTGAACTTTTTATCCGGAGAAAAAATATACTGCATTTCCCTGCTGGCATAACGCTCGGATAAAGGACTCTGATATTTGTCATACATACTGTCTTACCTCCTGTGGTAGTGATTAATCTATTGATCCAGAACAGTCTCTCCCTCCGGAACAGGGCATACGCCCCTCCGGATCTTGACAGCAAGAATACGGGAAACGGCACGGTCAATCTGTTCTTCGGAAAGGGTCCCCTCCTTTACTGCTTCAAGGACACCTTCATAGGCTTCGATAAAATCATCCGGCATCAGGACAATATCACAGCCTGACTGGATGGCCATGATGGCTGCCACATCGGGATCGTAGAATTTGGTGATGCCTTTCATATTCATGGCATCCGTGATGACGATACGGTCAAATCCCAGCTCATCCCGCAAAATATCGGACACGATCAATTTGGAAAGGGATGCCGGAATCTCCTGGCCGGTCACTGCCTTCACAGAAACATGGGATACCATCACACAGTCCGCGCCTGCTTCTATTCCTGCTTCGAAGGGTTTAAACTCCACGCTTCGAAGACGGTCAATGGTAGTTTCCAGTTCTACGGCTCCCTTATGGGTATCTTCCCCGGAATCTCCCTGGCCGGGGAAATGTTTCAGAGTCGCACTGACTCTCTGGCTCTGCAAGCCCTGCACTTCCTCGCTGACCATGTCGGAAACCAAATCCGCATCATTCCCGAAGCTTCGGTTGCCAATTTCTTTATTTTCCTCATTGGTGGTGATATCCGCCACCGGCGCAAAATCCAGATTAAAACCCAGGGTGCGGATCTCTGCTCCTATGGTCTCACCCACCTTTCGGGCCTGGGCGGGATCTCCTGAGGCTCCGATCTCACTCATGGGAGGAAAAGCAGTGGTTCCCATCCCCTTGGTTCTGGCGATTCTGGCCACATCTCCTCCTTCCTCATCCACAGCAAAGAACATGGGAATATTCTCGGTTTTCTTCATGTCATCAATAAAGGAAGTAATCTGATCCCTGCTTTCTATATTGAAGCCAAAGAAAATGATTCCTCCCGGATGATATTTCTCCAATCGGTCTTTGGACTGGTCTGTCATGGACTGAGCCCCGTTATAATCCAGGGAATCCGTGGAAACGATGAAAAGCTGACCCACCTTGTCCTCTAAAGACATGGTTGTCAACATTTCCTCTGTCAGTCCCTGCATGGTGACATCGTCTATCTCTGCCGGATCGATATCGGACAGGTCGATAACCTCATCCACGGTGACATCTTTATGCCCGCCACAGGCGGACGCAAAGACGGTTATCAGCAGGATCATTCCCAATATTACAGCGAATTTGCTTCTTTTCATCTTATTCTCCTCCGGCAGTGAAATCAGGATCCATGAAAATCTCCTGAGCTTCCCTGCCATTTGCTCCCTGGTCTGCCGGATGACGGTAGATTCCCTCCGGGGTCAGATCCCATGCTTTCTCTGTGCTCTCAATCTGTGTCTTCAGTATCCGGAGCACCCTCTCTCTGCAGGAAGTTTCCTTTAAGGGAAACAGTATTTCCACCCTGCGGTCCAGATTTCTCGGCATAAGATCCGCGCTTCCCAGAAACAGATCTTCCTCTCCGTCCCCGTAGAAATAATAGATCCTGGCGTGCTCCAGAAATCTTCCCAGGATAGAACGGACATGGATGTTTTCAGACAGCCCTTCTCTCCCGGGAATCAGGCAGCAGATCCCCCGGATGATCAGGTCGATCCGGACACCGGCAGCCGACGCCTCATAGAGAGCTGCTATGATCTCTCTGTCACAGAGAGAATTACATTTTGCGATGATATGGGCCTTTTTCCCAAGCAGGGCGCTGCTGGTTTCCTGCCGGATACGGTCCAGGAACCAGTCCCTCATTTCCCGGGGTGCTGCCACATAACAATTCCAGGTCTTTGGCACGGTGCAGCCACTAAGCATATTAAAAAGGGCGGACGCATCCCGGCCGTACTCCTCCCGGGCTGTAAAGATGCCGATATCAGTATACTGGCATGCTGTTTTCTCGTTGTAGTTGCCTGTCGCCAGATGCACGTAACGGCGGATTCCCGATGGTTCTCTCCGGACCACCAGTGTCACCTTACAGTGAACCTTGAGATCGGCTGGCCCGTAGAGAACGTGGACTCCCGCTCTCTCCAGACGTCTGGCCCAGTTGA
>CACXGS010000143.1 GCA_902767195.1 uncultured Lachnospiraceae bacterium
ACTTGAGAGTGAACCTTATCTCACAGCAGTCCATCGCCTGGACCGCCCGGTCGGCGGGCTTATCGTTTTTGCCAGGACAAAAAAGGCGGCGGCAGACCTGTCCCGACAGATTCGGGAAGGTGAGTTCGAGAAGAATTATCAGGCTGTGCTGTGTGGTGAGTTGCCGGAGGAAACGGCAACCTGGGAAGATGAGCTGATTAAAGACGGGAGAACCAACGAGACGAAGATCGTGGAGAAAGGGACTCCCGGGGCAAAACATGCCCTTCTCGATATCGAGCTGATTGACTGTATTGAGACAAAGGAAGGTCTCCTTTCATGGGTCCTGATCACACTTCATACAGGACGTCATCATCAGATCCGGGTACAATGCGCTTCCAGAGGGCTGCCAATATACGGTGACCGGAAATACAACCCGATATGGTCCGGAAAAGACAGAAAGCCGGGAGGGAAAACCGGGCGTCCGGCTGCCGGTCTCGGTCTTTATTCGACCAGAGTATCTTTCTGTCATCCTCTTACGGGGGAGCGAATGACCTTCAAGACCGATCCGGAAGGGGAAGCCTTTGACCGGATGGATGTGGAGGCATATTGACAAAACATCATGGATAATCTACAATAGAAAAATGTGGCTGATAACGTGGATTGTCGCGGGTTTCCGTCGACAATCCACGTGTTTCGTAATAGAGAATTCTATCAAGAAACTATAGGAAAGGGAGAGAAAAATGGCAAAAGAAAAGAAACTGGTGGAAGCGATTACACCCATGGAAGAGGATTTTGCCCAGTGGTATACAGACGTGGTAATAAGAGCGGAATTAATCGCTTATTCCGCTGTGAAGGGAAGTATGATCATCCGGCCTCGCGGCTATGCCATATGGGAGAACGTTCAGAAAGAACTTGACCGCCGCTTTAAGGAGACAGGAGTGGAGAATGTTTATCTTCCCCTGCTGATTCCGGAGAGTCTTCTTCAGAAGGAAAAGGACCATATTGAAGGATTTGCCCCGGAAGTTGCATGGGTTACCCACGGAGGAGAAGAGGAGCTTGCCGAGCGGCTTTGTATCCGTCCTACATCAGAGACCCTGTTCTGCGATCATGTAAAAGATATCGTTCATTCTTACCGCGATCTTCCGGTAGTATATAACCAGTGGTGCTCCGTTCTTCGCTGGGAGAAGACCACCAGGCCCTTCCTTCGCTCTTCTGAGTTTTTATGGCAGGAGGGACATACCTTCCACGCTACTGCAGAGGAAGCAGAAGAGAGAACAAAACAGATGCTGAATGTCTATGCGGATTTCTGCGAAGAAGTTCTGGCGATTCCTCTGGTTAAGGGAAAGAAGACCGATAAGGAAAAGTTCGCCGGCGCAGAGGCTACCTACACCATCGAAGCCCTGATGCATGACGGTAAAGCTCTCCAGTCCGGAACCAGTCACAATTTCGGTTCCGGTTTTGCCGAGGCTTTCGGCATCGAATATACAAATAAAGAGAATAAACTGACACCGGTCCATGAGACTTCCTGGGGTCTGTCCACCCGGATTATTGGTGCCATCATTATGGTCCACGGCGATGACAGCGGTCTGGTTCTTCCGCCCAGGATTGCACCGGTACAGACAATGATCATTCCGATTCAGCAGAAGAAGGCCGGTGTCCTTGATAAGGCTTTTGAAATCCGGGATACTCTGAAAGGAGCCTTCTCTGTTAAAGTTGATGATTCCGACAAATCTCCGGGCTGGAAGTTCAGTGAGCAGGAGATTCAGGGAATCCCCACCCGAATTGAGATCGGCCCGAAGGATATCGCAGCCAATCAGGCAGTGATCGTCCGCAGAGACACCAGGGAGAAGATCGTTACTCCTCTGGATCAGCTGAGCGAAAAGCTGGCTGAGGTCCTCGAAACCATGCAGCAGGATATGTACGACAGAGCAAAGAGTCATCTGGAAAAGAATACACATATCGCATGCAATTGGGAAGAGTTCAATGACATCCTTGAAAAACAGCAGGGCTTCATCCGTGCTATGTGGTGCGGTGAACGTGAATGCGAAGAAGCCATCAAAGAGGAGACAGGAGCAACAACAAGATGTATGCCTTTTGTTCAGGCAAAGCATGCAGATACCTGTGTTCACTGTGGGAAACCGGCCAGGTATGAAGTGTATTTTGGTAAAGCATATTAGAATCAATAGAGAGGAACAAATAAAATGGAAGATCGTGTAATCGCCGTCGCGGCAGGAAAACAGATCCGTGAAAGTGAGTTTCATCAATTTGTCAGCAATATGCCTCCCCAGCAGCAGCAGATCGTTGCGACACCGGAGGGGCGCCGGCAGGCACTGACCCAGTATGCCAACTATTTTCTTTTTGCCAAATATGGGGAAGAGAAAGAGTATGATAAGACAGAGGAATTCAAATCCATCCTGGCAGGAGCCAGGACTGAGCTCCTCAGCCAGTATGCCCTGACTCAGGAACTCCAGGGAATCAGCGCAAGCGAAGAAGAATGCAGAGCTTATTTTGAAGCAAATAAAGATCGTTTTCGCAAGGGAGCCCAGGCCAACGCAAAACATATTCTGATGGATTCTGAAGAAAAAATCAGAGAAGTGGCCGAGGAAATCCAAAGCGGCCAGAAGACCTTTGAGGAGGCGGCAAAAGAGTACTCTACCTGTCCTTCCGCTTCACAGGGCGGAAGTCTGGGAAGTTTCGGCCGGGGTCAGATGGTCCCGGAATTTGACGCCGCTGTATTTGGAGCTGAAGAAACCGGAAAGCTGATCGGCCCGGTAAAAACCCAGTTTGGCTACCACCTGATCGTGGTAGACAGTCTGAATCCCGGAGAAGAGACTGCTTTTGACGACTGCAGCAGCCAGATCCGTCAGCAGCTGACCAATCAGAAGCAGAATGAGAAGTACATGGCAGTCCGTGAGGAGATTATCGAAAAATACGGGCTTGAATTCAAAGAATAAATTCTGTCGGATTGTTAAATTACTCTTTATTTTTCTAGCGTCGCAATGTATAATGATATCGTTAAAACAGAACGATGTTTCTATCATCGGCAACTGCCTTTCTGGCAGAAAAGTATATGGAGGTAATGTAATTATGGGATTAGTATCTGCAAAAGAAATGTTAGATAAGGCAAAAGCAGGTAAGTATGCTGTTGGTCAGTTTAATATCAACAACCTGGAGTGGACAAAAGCTATTCTTCAGACAGCTCAGGAGAATAACTCCCCTGCTATCCTTGGTGTATCAGAAGGCGCTGGAAAATATATGGGCGGATATCATGCAGTAGTAGGTATGGTAAACGGACTGATGCAGGATCTCGGCATCACAGTTCCGATCGCTCTTCATCTTGATCACGGCAGCTACAATGGAGCAAAAGCATGTATCGAGGCCGGCTTCTCCAGCATCATGTTTGACGGTTCCTCTCTTCCTTTCGAGGAGAACATCGAGAAGACAAAAGAGCTGGTTGCTCAGTGTAAGGAATTAGGCCTTTCTCTTGAGGCTGAGGTAGGTTCCATCGGCGGCGAAGAAGACGGTGTTGTTGGACTGGGCGAGTGCGCTGATCCCGAGGAGTGTAAGAAGATTGCAGACCTTGGCATTGATTTCCTGGCAGCAGGTATCGGCAATATCCATGGTGTATATCCGGAAGGATGGCCGGGATTAAGATTTGACGTTCTTGATGATATCCAGAAGAAGACCGGAGCTATGCCTCTCGTTCTTCACGGCGGCACAGGTATTCCGGATGACATGATCAAGAAAGCCATTTCCCTTGGCGTTTCCAAGATCAATGTTAACACAGAGTGCCAGCTGGTATTCGCAGAGGCTACCAGAAAGTACATCGAGGCAGGAAAAGACCTTCAGGGCAAGGGCTTTGATCCCCGTAAGCTTCTGGCACCTGGCACACAGGCAATCAAGGATAAAGTAAAAGAGAAGATGGAAGTATTCGGATCCATCGGCAAAGCTTGATCGGTTCAGCCGCGATAGCATAACTGCATAAGAGTACAACAGACCGCAGACCGGAATATCCGGCCTGCGGTCTTTCTGTGCATTGCTATATCTGTTATGCAAATACAGGTTTGCGAGTTGAGCTGTGTCGCAGATCCCAATAGCCAGACGGTTGGATTCCGACGCTCCGGCGTTGCCCACTCCCG
>CACXGS010000144.1 GCA_902767195.1 uncultured Lachnospiraceae bacterium
CTCCTTCTCCTTGCCGGACTTGACGGCGATCCGCAGGGCTTCCGCCATCTCCTCGATCTGCTGCTGGTCGTCGATCTGCTTGGTGGTATCCACAAAGGTCAGTACCAGACCGGCCAGATCGCCCTCCTTCTTGCGGTTGTCTCCCGTCAGGTAGGGAGAGATCCGGATCAGGTAGGTCTTACCGCCCAGGGATGCCGAATGGACTTCCATGGGGGTCATGGTGTTCATAACCTCCCGGCAGAGGTTTAAGAGATCGATGGTCACAAAGTTAAAGGACAGATAGCGGAGGGACCGGCCTACATCCTGGTCTGCCACCTTGAATTCCGTGGCGATGTACTCGGTAAATTTGCGGATGTTCAGGTCCTTGTCCACCATCAGGATTCCCACCAGGGTGGTGGACAGGAAATTGGCCAGGTCATTGTTCAGGCTCTCCAGCTCATTGACCTTGGACTGGTATTCCGAGTTGACGGTGTAGAGCTCTTCGTTGACGGACTGGAGCTCCTCGTTGGAGCTCTGCAGCTCTTCGTTGGCGGTGAGAAGTTCCTCGTTGGCCGCTTGGAGTTCGGCATTGACGGACTCCAGCTCCGTGACCGTCTTGCTCAGGTTGTCCTGGGACACGTTGAGTTCCCGTTCCAGGTTGGCGATTCGCTGGGAAGCGGCCACATCGACCTGATAATCCTGGACATCTCCCTTCAGCTCCCTGGTCTCCCGGATAAATGTAATGGCGATAAACTCCGTGGCGGTCCCGTGTTTGTCATAAATGGGCTGGGCCACGATGGAGATATATCCCGGATCCCGGTCAAGGATGCCCGGGACTTCGTTATAAACAATCTTCTTTCGCTGATTCCTGGCGTCCCGAAGGACAGAAGATACGGCAATCTTCAGGTCATTTCTGATCAGGCTGAAGATCTCGGACCGGAAAATTCCCCGGGGAATGGACAGTATATCAGAACATTCGCCGTATGTCTTCCAGATCTCATTCTTCTCATTTACCAGGATGGTGGCCGGCATCAGGGTCTCAAGGACACTGTTGTCGATGTCGGTGGAATTATAGCTGATCTCCTCCTCATGGTATTCCGGCAGGGGCGGCATCTCGTAGCTGTTCTCCGCCGTCCGCATGGAGTAGGAGTACTGGTGGCTGGCGGGCAGCTTGCCGGAGGCATTGTGGACGAAAATCTTCTCGTTGGAGCAGATGCATCGGAAAATGTCATCGTAATCGATGACGGATTCGGACCTGCCCAGGAAAAGATATCCCTTGTCCACCAGAGCCGCATGGAAAATGGCGAAGAGGTTGCGCTGCAAAACTGCCTGGAAATAAATCAGAAGGTTGCGGCAGCATATAAGGTCCAGCTTCCCGAAAGGAGGATCCTGGAAAACATTGTGCTGGGCAAAAATGATCATTTTCCGGATGTCATGGCGGACCACGTATTTGTTGCCTTTCCGGGTAAAGTAGCGGCTCAGGCGGGTGACGCTGACATCGTCGATGATGTTATCTCCGTAAATACCTCTTCCTGCCACGGCGATGGCATCGTTATCCAGGTCTGTGGCAAAGATCTTGACATCCTTGCGGACGCCCAGCTCTTCCATGGCTTCCGCAAAGAGGATGGCCACAGAATAGGCTTCCTCACCGGTGGAACAGCCTGCCACCCAGACCCGGATGGCCCGGGAATTCTCCTGGATCAGAAGGGGCTTGATGACGACGTCTTTGAGAACGTCGAAGAAATCCCCGTCCCGGAAGAAACTGGTGACCCCGATCAGGACTTCCTTGGACAGAAGCCTGGCTTCCTCAGGGTTCCCGGATATATAATTCAAATATTCTTTGAGATTGCGGTTGTGGGTAATGACCATCCTTCTCTCGATCCGGCGGAGAATGGTGGTCTGCTTGTAGTGAGCATAATTGATGTTGGTGACCGACTTCAGGATAGAGAAAAGCTTGGTCATCATGTCCTGGTCTGTCATCTCCAGGGGCACTTCCGGCTGGATAATGGAAGTGGAAATGTGGGACATTTCCCTGGCGATGCTGTCCGGGTTCATGATCATATCCACGAAACCGGTGGAAATGGCGCTCCTGGGCATGCCGTCGAACTTGCAGCTGTCCGGATTCTGAACGATGATCATGCCGTTCTTCTCTTTGATGTGGCGGATGCCGTTGGTTCCGTCGGAACCGGTTCCCGACAGGATGACCGCCACGGCCCGGTCCTCGTAGGAATAGGCCAGGGACCGGAAGAAGACGTCCACGGGATGGTTGATCTTATTGTGGTCATACTCCTTCAGACGCAGGATATCATTGTCAATCTCCAGATTATAACGAGGAGGGATCATGTAAATATGATTCCTCTCGATCCTGATGCCGTCGGTGGCCTCAATGACGGGCATGATGGTATATTTCCCCAGAATACCTGCCAGCATACTCTTATGGTTAGGGGCCAGATGCTGGATAATGATAAAGGACATGCCGGTGTTACCTGGAAGAAAAGTAAGCAGCTGCTGCAGGGCCTCAAGGCCTCCGGCGGAAGCGCCGATTCCCACAACACAGCCGGGAGCCCGGTCTTTGCTTAGTGGCATCTTTGATACACCATCCTTTCTTATCATCCCTGTATCAACGCAAGGATATGCTGAATCTCTTTGTCTACCCTCTGATATTTGTTCTTCATATCTTCTTCTGTAATATCGGCGGAATCCCGGATACTGTCCAGAAAATGACTGATCTCCCGGTTGACAGGAGTCAGTCCCAGGGTCGCTGTCGTCCCTTTCAGTTCATGGGCAGATTCAATAGCCTGGGAGACACTCCCCTCTTCCACAGCCTGGTCAAGAATAGCTATGGAGGGATCCTTAACAAACTTCATGAGAAGCTGCCGGTAGAATCTCCGGTCGTACATAGCCTGGGTCAATCCGATCTCGATATCACATCCCGATGCTTTTAATCTATTAATCATATCCGGCATGGATGTCACCTCTTTATTTATTACGAAATATATATTGATTATAGCACTTTGTAAGAGAATTTTCTATAAAAGAAGCAAAATATTATAAAAAGTCGGTTTCTTGCATGGTGCTGAGCAAGAAGGTGTGAAAAAGCTTTCATTGTTCTTGGAAACAAAGTATGTTATTCTAGACAAGAAATGAAAGATACAGCCAGAGATGAATTCATTGAGGCTGAGATGACACATTTTAAAATGATACAATTTGAAATGTAGAGGACAGGAAATATGAATACATTTGATAAACATTCCCCATCCGACCAGGATTTTTCTTTGAATTTTGAAGATATTTCCAAGATGAATTACCGGCTGATGGTCATGATCGATCCAACCACGGGATATGCCCGGGACATCCAGGGCACCAGCAGGTACCTGACAGGTTTTGACCCGGAACATTTTCATTATGACACAGCCATGTCTCAGGTACTGAGGCATTACTGCCAGGAAGAATCCGCAGCAGACACCATCGAAAGGATGAAGCTTGAGGAAGTCTGTAAAGCCCTTTCCAGGATGGAATGCTATGAAGTCTTCTACACTGTGATCGGCGACAACCACGAGCTTTCCTACAAGAAGTCGATCTATTACAAGACCAGGCGCGGTCAGATTCTTCATTTTATCCAGGATATCGGTAATGCCACCATGTCAGTGCACAGTGCCAATGTAGAGCTGAGGGAAAAACTACTGAAAGAATCCCAGAAGACCAGCATGGTCAACCGTATGCTGAATCTTCTCAGCCGGGATATGAGAACCGGGCTCTTCTCCCTGATGGGACTGACGGATTCCATTCTTCTGGAGGGACACGAGCTTCAGAAAAATACGGATGCCCTGGATGAGATTGACCGAATGATAGAGAAGCTCTATCTGACCGGCAAGTTCATGATGGATACCCTGAGTGATATCACAGAGCTGCAGGACGCATGCAGCGACCCAAGCCCGGTGCCTTTCACCGCCATATCCATTTCGGAGATGTTCGACTTTCTGGAAGAACCGGTGGCGGAGATATTCCAGTACAGCGATACTTTGTTTGACTGGAACGTGGATGGCATCAGCCACCCGGTGATCTACTCAGACGCCCATACACTGAAGGATTTCTTCCTGAGACTCTTCCGCTACATGGTGAGCATTTCCGCTCCGGGAGGCTGTATCCATGTCAAAGTACGGGAACAGGAAATCTCAGAGAATTCTTCCATGTATTATTTCCAGGTTCATACCGACAACTGCACCTGGACCATCGATGATTTTAAGAGAAATATTACAGAATATCCGGGAATTTTCCACGAGATCCACGGTGATCCGGACCAGATCGATTACAATCTGATCCTTATGCACCGCTATCTGGAGATTCTCGGTGGCGAGTTCACTCTGGTTCACGATGATGAGTGGGGCCACAGTGTTGATATCTCTTTACGCTTTGATCATTCGCCGGTTCGTGACAGCGCAAGCGCCGTCGAAGAAAAAGAAGCGGCAGGAAGTTCTCTGGCAGACATCAACCGCCGGATGGTTCACCTGCATCCCGGTGCGAAAGATCAGGAAATGATCGAGATTCCCGATCTGAGCGGAAAGTCTGCTCTGGTGATTGATGATAATATTATTAATCTGGAAGTGGAAGTTCGCCTCCTTCAGAATACCGGCCTGTCCGTGACCAGTGCAGATGACGGAATCACAGGACTGGTACGGTTTATGGCGGAGAAGGGGAATTTCGATATTGTGATTCTGGATATCCGGATGCCCGGAATGAATGGTATTGAAGTGGCCCGGAAGATCCGCAGCCTGGATGGGCCTGTGGGACAGGTGCCGATTATCGCCCTGAGTTCGGACGATAAGATGCGGGATGTGGAGCACAGTCTGGAAGCGGGAATTAATGAGCATCTGATCAAGCCGGTGGGACCGCCAGAGTTCTATCGGGTGTTGGAGAAATATTTATAGAGGGGTTTGAGGCTGCCGTGCTGAAAAGTGCGGCAGTTTTTTTTGTGTGAAGGGGGCGGAGTATCGGACAGGGTGCAGGATGCGAGTCGGTTGGGACCGGAGTATCGGGCAGGTGCAGGTTTTCGAAAATGGACTGCTTATGCGCTCGTGCGATCCGTTTCTAAAGGGACCCCGCTTCGGAACTCGCTTCGCTCAAACATCCTCGCGGGGTCCACAACGGATCTTTCTCGCTGTAAGCAGTTACCATTTTCTCAGGACAGCACCTGCCGATATCTCCGGCCCCAATCCGACTCTTTGCTACACTAGCGCGAACTCGGCCGCAAGTGGTTAATTATAATACTTGCGGCCGAAAGCAAGGATGATCGGGCAAAGTATCAGTACAACAGATGACAAACAGAGCGCAACGGGTTTACATGGAGAGGATGATGTGGTAGCCTGGCCAGGCGCCAGCCCGGTCCCCGACCGGATGGCCGCATGGGCTGGTGTACC
>CACXGS010000145.1 GCA_902767195.1 uncultured Lachnospiraceae bacterium
GGGATAATTTTCGCGTTTGGCAAAGACTTTCATCTGTTTTATAATACTTCTTGTTCCACTTTTTTTCTCCCATATACTCTCATAGGAATGTCCGGATATATTAATATAATTCCTGGCAAGTCCGGTATTTTTACCGGCATTTCCTTCTCCCAGAGCACGAAGGTCCAGTTCTGTTTTAATCTTCATCCTTTTTCTGATGGTTCTTTTGCCGGATTTTTTAATCTTGTCCAGTTCTCCGCTTCGATAAACCCGTCCCTGTTTGACATGCTTCCCGTTATAAGTCAGATATCCGCCGATGTCCCTGGCGTTTTTGACTCCCTTTACTCTCATGATCCTGGCCATGTTTTTTGTTCGGAATAAACGGGTTTTTGAAACGGTATCTCCCTGTACCACCTTCCAGTAATATCTGGCATTGCAGTGTAGGTTTCGAAGCTTCAGATAGTTTTCCTTTACCCTGTACACTCTTTTATCACCAAAAGTGATACTCCGGCTTAGGAAAACCTGATAATTCCCCTTCTTTTTACTGCTCTTTTTCCATTTTAAAATAATCGGTTCCGTACCGTATTTTGCTTTCTTCCTGGATATTTTGTAGGCTTTATGTTTCCTGTAATGATTCCACCACCTGCGGATCGTGGAATTACTGTTAGTGACCGTGGCTCCGTTTCTGGGTGATAAAAGATGTACTGCCTTTGCTTTTGTGTTTACAGATCCCGGACCTCCCAAAAGACTCACGCCGGCTAATAATAAAACAAGTAAAAATACTGTATTCTTTTTTGTTCTCTTCATCATGTAGCAGCTCCTTTCCGCCAGCTCTCCCGCTGCAATTAGAAATAATTATACATTATTGTATGTATATTAATCAAGAAGATTTACAGGGAGGCCGGCAGCCGTCTGCCAGAGGATTATTTGCCTACAATTTGTTGACATTGGTCCTTCTTCAGAGTAGACTGAATTATACAGGTTAATTATTAAATTAGAAGGAGAACTCTATGGCACATCCATATATTAACCGTGCGTTTTACGACGCCATCATTCAGTTTACTGAGTCGGAAGAAGCTCAGGATTACTTTTACAGAATCATGGATACAGAGATAGAGAGAAAAGGTAAAAAAGATACCGTAAGGAACCAGATTCTCCGAACTTATTCCATGCTGTTCTGCGATGATATCGGAGCCGTCCCGGGCCAGATTGCCAGCCCGGAGGATGTAGAGGCTACCGCAGATCGCCTGCACACCGGCAATATGGGATATGATCCCAAACACTGGTATCGGATGCAGCATCATTTCCCGGTCATCGACGAAGACAATTACGATCGTTTTGCCGCCCTCGTTGTAGCAGACCTGGCTGCCGGCCCTCTCCGTGATGCCGCCATAGAAGGAGGCGATATGCTTCTGGTGGGCGAACTGAATCCCCTTGATATGACCAAGGATCAAAGAGAGAACCAGCAGGTCCGGATTATTGATATAGGGGGTGGACTTTCATGACCATACTCACGGTATCCCAGGATCCGACCATCCTGAAAAAAGTACCGGACATGATCAGTAAATCCGCTTCCGGCTCGGACCTTATTACCTGCAAAGACAGCCTGGAAGCTCTGGCTGTTGCCAGAAAGCAGGAGATTCATGTCGCTTTTCTGAGTATTGCCATGCCGGAGCTTAACGGCCTCGACCTGGGACAGTATCTGAAAGAACTGAATCCTTTTGTGAATCTCATTTATATGGATGATAAGAAGGATAAAGGCGCGGATGCTCTGCAGCAACATGCCAGCGGATTCCTTTTGAATCCCATCAAAAAGCAGGATGTACAGACCGAGTTGTCGGATTTGCGCTACCCCGAAGAGCGAAAAGATCAGAAGAGGGTCTTTGCCCAGACTTTCGGCAATTTCGACTTCTTTATCGACGGGAAGCCCGTGGTATTCAAGTACAACCGTACCAAGGAAATGGTAGCCCTGATGATCAATAACCGGGGCGCCCAGACCAGCAATGGTGAGATTATCGCCACCCTTTGGGAAGATGACGGAAATCCGGACAAAAAGGGCTCTTACCTTAGAAATCTGCGTCAGGACCTGCAGAACACTCTGACCCGGCTTAAAGCTACCAATATTATTTTGAAGCAGCGGGGAAGCATGGCAATCGATGTTGACCGAATCCAGTGTGATCTTTATGACTGGCTGGAAGATCCCAAGAATTCCCGCTACCGCTATCTTGGAGAATACATGAATCAGTACAGCTGGGGAGAGTATCTTCATGCTGAGCTTGATGAGATTTACTATTCAATGGAAGACGATTTTTAAGGAAATATCATATGAATTATAAGATTATCAAAGGAAAGCTTCTGATTGATGAAGGCAGTCAGATCTGCATAAAAGAATCAGATCTGTATGTTAGAGAGGGGAAGCTTTCCTTTCTCCCATTTAAAAAAGAAGAAAAATATGAAGTAATTGACGCCGCTGACCAGCTTGTCATGCCCGGGCTGATCAACATGCACACTCATGCCTATATGACACTGATGCGCAATTATGCAGATGATGTGGATTTCTCCAAATGGCTCTTTGAGGGAGTTATGCCGGTAGAAGACCGCATGTCCCGGGAAACAGCCTACTGGAGTACTCTGCTCGGTATGATCGAAATGATCCGAACCGGAACAACCTGCTTTGTGGATATGCATATGTATCACAGACAGGCTCCCCTTGCTGCCCGGGAGGCCGGTATGAGAGCATACATTGGAAGAGGCCTGGTAGGAGAACACCTTTTTGAAGATGGCAACCCCCGTTTTCAGGAGGCTCTGGAAGAAAAAGAAGAGTTCGAAAGCGATACTTTGAAGTTTCTCCTGGCCCCCCACGCCATCTATACCTGCGCACCCTCCTACCTGGAGGAAGTGACAGCAAAAAGTAGAGAGCTCAATATGATGAAGGAGATCCACCTCTCCGAGAGCATCACGGAAGTGGAGAACTGCCTGAAGCAGCATGGCAAAACGCCGGTTCAGTTCTTAAATGATATGGGCTTTCTGGATAAGGATACCATTCTTGCCCACTGTGTTCAGATGCGGGGCGATGACATCTCAATCATTAGGGACAGTGGTGCCACGGTAGTAACCAACCCGGCCAGCAACGCCAAGCTGGGCAATGGCTTTGCCCCAATCTCCGAGATGCTTGATCAGGGTATCAACCTCTGCATAGGAACCGACGGAACTGCCAGCAACAATACCCTGAACATGTTCCGTGAAATGGGTCTCCTGTCCCTGATCCATAAGGGAATCAAACATGATTCCACTGCCCTTCCCGCTGTCAGTGTCCTAAAAGCGGCAACGGTAAATGCCGCCAAAGCGCTGCGTATGCAGAATCGTCTGGGAATCATTCGTGAAGGAGCCGCTGCTGATCTGATTTTCCTGGATCTTAAAGCGCCCTCCATGTATCCAGCCAATAATATTATCTCTTCCCTGTGTTATTCTGCCAACGGATCGGAGATCCTCTCCGTGATGATCAACGGAAGAATGGTCATGAAGAACAGAGAGATGCTGACAATTGACACAGAAAAAGTATACTATGAAGTACAAAAAGCAGCAGACAAATATTTATGATACCAGAAAGGCCACTGCAGCACTCTGATATCATCAACTATAGGAGACATACAATGAGTAATATTCGGGATGCTTCTCTGGCTCCTTCCGGTATTAAAAAGATTGAGTGGGTTCGCTCTCACATGCCGGCTCTGTCAGAGATTGAAAGACAATTTGAAAAAGAACAGCCTTTTAGGGGGATGCGGATTGCCGTGTCCGTTCATCTGGAGGCTAAGACTGCCAACCTGGGGCTGGTCCTGAAAAAAGGAGGCGCCGAGGTCTTTCTCACAGGATGCAACCCCTTATCCACCCAGGATGATGTGGCGGCGGCTGTCGCCGGCATGGGAGTAGAAACCTTCGGGAAATATAATGTTTCTGCAGAAGAATATGAGGATCTGCTGGCAGAGACCCTGGCCTGTCATCCTCATCTGATCGTGGATGACGGAGGTGATCTGATTCACATGCTCAGCGGCCGCTGTAAAGATTACGCTGACCAGCTGATCGGCGGGTGCGAGGAAACTACCACCGGCATCTACCGGCTGATGGCCAGAGAAAGGGAAGGCATCCTTCCCTGTGCCATGATGGCGGTAAATGATGCCAAAGCAAAACACTATTATGATAACAAATACGGAACCGGTCAGTCTGTCTGGACAGCGATCATGGATACAACCAACCTGATCGTTGCCGGAAAGACTGTGGTTGTTGCCGGCTACGGCTGGTGCGGCAAGGGAGTTGCCATGCGTGCCAAAGGGATGGGCGCCAATGTCATCGTGACGGAGATCGATCCCTTCAAGGCTCTGGATGCCACCATGGACGGTTTCCGTATCATGCCCATGGATGAAGCCGCTCCCCTGGGCGATATATTTATCACTGTCACGGGATGTAAAGATGTCATCGTAGCAAGACATTTTGAAACTATGAAAGACAATGCCATCCTTTGTAACGCCGGACATTTTGACTGTGAAGTGGATGTGGCCGGCCTTCGTGAAATGGCTGTATCCTCCGATATCTGCAGAAAGAACATCATGGGCTATACCTTGAAGAACGGCAGAACGCTTCACGTTCTTGGAGAAGGAAGGCTGGTGAACCTGGCCTGCGGCATGGGACATCCGGCAGAGATCATGGATATGTCTTTCTCCGTCCAGGCTCTGAGCCTGAAATGGCTGGCAGAGCACCGAGACGACCTGGAGAAAAAAGTCTATCAGGTACCGGATTCCATCGATGATGAGATCGGACGATATAAACTGGCCGCCATGAATCTGAAGATTGATGTACTGACCCCCGAGCAGGAAGCCTATCTGGCAGGATGGGAATAATAAAAAGGAGTTAGCGAATGAAGCCATATACTTCACGGGCTGAGGTAAAGAAAAGCATGTCGATCCAGGTGTTTATCCTGACTGCTGCCATCATCCTTCTGTCATTAACAGGCAGGCTCCTGACAAATAGAAAGTTTTCCATGTCAGTCATTCTGGCCTATGAGAATAAGTATCCTATGAAAACAGAGGATATCACCATTCGGTGGAAGAAGGAATCCATTCCCGTATCAGATTATTCGGTGAAAAAAGTAACGGAACAATCGATTCTCATAGATATGCTGGATATTACCATGCTCCCGGAGAAGGCGGGATCATATCGGATGGAAGTATTGGACCGGGGCGGAAATGTCCTGCTGAAGGATACGATCTATGTGGATCGGTTTGGTACTGCATTTTCCAAAATGACCGGAAGTTTTACCGGAGATGAGTTTGTTATAATGTCGGGAATCCTCTTCTATCTGGGGCTCTCGCTGATCATGCTGCTCATCTTCCGCCGACTGAAAGGTCCTATGGCTTACTCTTACGAGGCCATCCTGTCATGCGGTGTGTTCCTCTTCTCCCTGTTTGTCCTCGTCATTGAACTTCCGAGCTGTATTTCTCATATGAGATCTCCGGGTCTCTATCCTACCTGGCAGCTGCTGGATGACGTTGCCTCCGGGGGAAGCTACTTTACGATATTTACTTCTCCCCTGCTGATTATCTTCAGCATCCTGCTGATCATCAGCAACATAGAACTGCTGAGGCACGAACGCCCCAGATTTCAGAATATCCTGGGGCTGCTTCTCGGTCTTATTACAATCGTCGGTGAGATTATCTTCTACCGAATGTTTTCTGTTTTGAATCAGTCTCTTTTGCCCTCGCTTCTCCTCAGGAGAGCGATAGAAAATGTCGCAGGCGTAATATTTGCATATCTGGAATGTATTCTTATAAGCTCCATTATCAATGGTCTTCGTGCTGCCAGACATGTCCCTGCGACAGACAGAGATTATATCCTTATCCTGGGATGCGGCTTCCGGCAGGACGGGACGCTTCCCCCTCTGCTGCAGGGTCGTGTGGATAAGGCTGTGGAATTCTGGCACAGGCAAAAAGAAGAGAACGGAAAAGAAGCGGTCATCATCCCTTCAGGCGGACAGGGGAAAAATGAGCCCATGGCCGAAGCCAGGGCTATGTACAACTACATGATTAGTACCGGATTCCCGGAGGAAGCCATTATACAGGAAAACCAATCCGCCAATACCTATCAGAATATGGCTTTCTCAAAAAAGGTCATCGAAAACAGAGAACCTGCCGGTTCAGACCCTAAAGTAGCGTTTGCCACGACCAACTACCACGTATTTCGAAGCGGCGTCTGGGCAGGCCTTGCCGACCTGAAAGCCGAAGGAATCGGGAGCAAGACCAAATGGTGGTACTGGCCCAATGCCTTTATCCGGGAATGCGTAGGTTTGCTGAAAAACCGTCTTATCCCGGAGAGTGTCGGGCTTGCCTGCCTGATCGCATTCTTCAGTGTCCTTACCATGCTTGCTTATCTATAAGTACCGGGTATCTTCCAGAGGAAGGGTACCCGGTACTTTTTTTATTTACAGCTGCGGCTCGATATGCTCCCATACGAGATCAAGGACATCCTGCACATTGTGATGCATGGCCTGGGTGGCAATCACTGCCTTCTTTTCCGGCAGTACAATTACAAACTGGCCTTCTCTGCCGTAAGCCCGGAAACCTCCTTTGCTATTGTGCCAGAAATAATACCCATAGCCACAAAGTTCATCATCTCCGTAGCCCGGAGGGTTGATCACGGAGGAATCTACCTGCATTCCGGTGGCTGCCTGCACCCATTCTGAAGAAAGATATCTTCTTCCCTCATAGACGCCATCCTTCAAATATAGTTCCCCCAGTTTGATCATATCGGCAATATCCAGATAAAGATCACTGGCAGGGAAAGTATGACCCGCAGGATCGGTTCCCCAATGAGGCTTTTTCACATGCATAGGCTCCCAGAGTTTTTGGTAAAGATAATCGCATACAGACATACCGACTGCCTTTTCCAGCATCCTTCCGGCAACGTAGGGTGCCAGGTTCCCGTAGGAGAACTTTTCTCCCGGCTCATAGCTCATAGGGCAGGAAAAAGCGTGTACCAGCCATTCTTTTTTGGCTGCCTCCGAATAATCTGAATTCACATCCTTTAATTTCTTCCTCTCAGCCGCCATGAGAAACGGCTGTCCGTGACCGGATGTCATGGTCATAAGGTGGATTAGTGTCACCTTGTCCCATCTTTTATCGTAGCCTTCCGGCAAATACTCTTTAAACATATCCACCGGTTTATCTTCCAGACTAAGCAATCCTTCATCAACAGCCATACCGATGCCGGTCACAAGGAAACTCTTGGCAATAGAAAATACATTGTGATAGATCATATCATCAAGCCTTTGAAGTCCCAGAGTAATTCCATCCTGAATGACCATAACAGCATCCAGATCAATCTGCTTCTCCTGTGAAGCTCTGACAAATGAATTCAATGACAGCATAGTATCCTCCCTTTCTGCAATAATTCCTTATCATACAGTATTCACCAGTCTATGCCTGATAACACTGATATATTTCTCCATCAAATCGCCAAGATTATTATCACATAAATATTTTAAAAAGTAAATCTTTCCTGGCGTGGGTATCCCTTTTTCAATTTCTTTTCTAATCGAAACTTATTTCTGCTATAATATTTAGAAGAAAACACGACGAACATTTTAAATCACCCGGAAGCCTCGGAGGAATTATGGTACTACCCGAAAAATGGCACAACTGGCATATCGAAGATATCCTTGGAGAAGGCTCTTTCGGCAGAGTTTATGAGATTGAACAGGATGTCACTCTTGAGACGGCTGCCTTAAAGGTCATTCCCTGTGCGGATGAAGAGTCGGCCAGAAAAGAACTTCTTGCTATGGAAGAATTGTCAGAGTGTAAACATATCATGCCGGTTCTGGATTCTGCCTTCTGTGGGGGACAATTGTATATCATGATGCCTCTGATGGAATCTCTGGTTGATTATCAGAGTATCCACCTTATGGACGAGGAATCCGTGATCCGTATGGGTATCGATCTCTGTAACGCTCTTTCTTTCTGCGAAGACCGGGGAATCCTGCACAGGGATATCAAACCGGATAATATCATGATTGATGACGAGGGAAACTTTGTTTTATCGGATTTCGGCTTCGCCATGAATCTGGAGGACCAGGACCTGGTCAAAGGGACCGAGGGATACATGCCGCCGGAAGTCCATCAAAAAAAAGTATACGGGCCTTCCAGTGACCTCTATTCCCTGGGCCTGGTCATGTA
>CACXGS010000146.1 GCA_902767195.1 uncultured Lachnospiraceae bacterium
AAGAACATCCCTTTTGCAGCCGGAATCCTTTATACCAACGATGTGGATTATCAGCTGGCGAGGCTGCTGGCAGCGGAGGTAATTACAGAGGAGCCTTTTTCTTCCATCAGTGATGAAGCCTATGAAAGAACTCTGAAAGTGATGGAATCCTGCGACCGGGTCATCGACGCCGGCCTTGTTATAGGAGAGGGCAACCGGAGGATGGCAGACCTGATCGAAGCAGCCAAAAGAATGGGGAAATATGAGGCGTTTTAAATAGAGGACTATTCTATGAATATATGTGGGAAAAAACATAAAATATCGACATATATTGCTATCATAACAGCGATGATCGCCGGTGGGATCTTCCTGATCGTCACGACTAACAGCCTTCCTTTGTCAGCTTCCTCCAGCCAGAGCGGTATACGAAATATCCTGGAAGGTAAGGGGACATCGGCAGACCCCTGGAGGATCGAAACCGTCGAGGATCTGAATATTGTAGCGCAGGCTGCCGCAGCGGGGGAATCCTTTAAAGGAGAATATCTGGAACTTCGGGATAATCTTCAGCTTCCGTCAGGCTGGAATGGCATTGGCGCCCTGAAAGAGGGAACCTCCGGAACTGGGAACGGGAAAAATATACTTCCATTCAGCGGCAATTTCAACGGAAACGGATACAGCATTACCGCTGCAGACGGAGGAACCGCTCTGTTTAATTATGTTCGGGAAGCAAGGATTTACAATCTTTCCATAGCAGGCCACAACATCAAGGGAAGCGGTCTGATCCGCTATTATGTTGTGGATCACGGACCAACAGGAACCACTTCTCCTATGACTGCCGTTATAGAAAATGTGACGATTCTCTCCGGAACCAGCATTCAGGGATCCGGTTTCCTTGGGGGACTCAGCGCGGCAGAAAACACCGTTGATATCCGCCATTGCAGGGTAGAAGAAAATGTTATTATCGGCTGTAATAGAAACAAGGAAAAAATCGGTTCTTTTGCTGGTGATTTCAACGGTACCATATCGGATTCCCGAAGTGCAGCCACTGTCTTTGGTACATCCTTTGTAGGTGGTATCATAGGATGTAAAGGAAATTCCATGAGTAACACTCAGATCAGGAATTGTGTTTTCACCGGAACGGTTGTTGCCAGCGAAAAGTATGCCGGTGGTATCGCCGGCGGAGGCTACGGCGGGACCGGATGGGGAATTTCTTCGGCGCCCAACGCAAAAGGGCTGAATATTACCAACTGTCTCTGCAGCGGAAGTGTGGAAGCCGCTGATACGGCCGGCGGGATCATAGGTTATGAAACTCCACTGCAGCTCTGGGACAATGGCATCGGGCATATTCAAAACAATCTTTTTGCAGGAACAGTTCGTGTCACAAGCGGAAACTGCATTGGAAGTATTGTGGGAGCTTTCCGGGGACTGGATCGATATAATATCGTTACAGATAATGTATATCTGGAGGGATGTGGTGCTGACCGGGGTGTCGGTGGATCCCAGTATGTGGATACCAGCTGCGAATCTCATGAGACGATTCTTGGTCAGTACTATTATGATACCAGCAAAGAGATTCCTTCCATTGAGGGTGTGAATGATGTCTATGTAAACAACATAAGAGCAAATCATAACCGTACGGATGATCCTCTCGGTTCCGATGGGGAAACCCTTGCCAGAAAGGCATCATCAGAGCAGATTCATGACGGGACGGCAGCCGGATGGCTGAACACCGGGGAGAGCAGCAGCGGTAAATGGATACAATCTGAAGAAGGGCCCGTCATAGACATAGGTGAAGAAGTGATCGGAATACGGGCTGAAGACAGCTGTCAGACCGATTACCAGATTGGGGACGGCCTGGATTTGAATGCCCTTGCTTTCTCCCTGATCTGGACAGATGGTCACAGAGAGACGGTTCAGGGAAGCGATGACCGACTTGCCATCACCGGCTTTGACAGCAGCAAAAAAGGAAATATCCCCCTGTCCGTATCATGGGGAGCGGCTTCTGTAACCCTGCCGGTTCGAATTCTGGAGCCGGATCTTGGTGAGAAAAACAATGTTTCTTTTATCCTGATGGGAGATGACAAACATGGAGCGCAGGACTCCGGCATATTGCATACTTATCGTACCGGCGGGCTGAAAACCTGGTTCACCGGCACTTATCAGACAGGCCCTAATACTACTGCCCGTGACCTGATTATTGAAGCTTTAAATGATGCCGGACTGACCTGGAAGGATTCTGATATACATCTTCATCCTGAGTATTGTCTGGGAGGTATACAGATTCCGGGAACCGAAGAGATGCTTTGCCAGTTCGATAACGGGGATTATTCCTGCTGGAGATATCTGATCAACGAGGGAGTGACGGGAAAAAAAGCCGAGAGTTATTATCTGATGGATGGAGATACCCTGATCCTGCATTATACCGATGATATTCGTCTGGAGAGTGAAGATTCACAAGACGATCAGGATCCTTCAGAGGAGGAAATACCCTCCGGAAAAGATTCTTCCAAGCCAAAAGTGGTAAAGGGTAAAACTTATGTCATATCAAAGAATCATTATAAGGTAACCAAAATAGCCACAGCCAAATCGCAGGGTACGGTTACTCTGGTCAAAGCAAAGAATCAGAAAAAGATTACGGTACCAAGTACCGTCAAGTTGGCTGATCAGAGAAAATATAAAGTGACCGTCCTGGGAAGCAAGGCCTTCCGGGCGAAGAAGATTCGGAAGATCATCATCGGCGCCAACGTAAAAAAACTGACAAAGAATGCCTTTGCAGGCAGCAGGGCCGGTCTCCTTGTCCTGAAGACAAAGAAACTGACCGGGGCCAGGGTCAAAGGCAGTCTCCGCAAATCTAAAGTCAAAGTGATTAAAATTGCGGTTGGATCGGGTAAGATCAACCGTTCCTATATTAAAAAATACCGGAAGATTTTCACAAAGAAAATTACCGGCAGGAAAGTGACTTTGAAATAGCATAGGAATGTAAAGAAATCCCATGACCAGCCCGCATTTAGTGGAAAGGCCATGGGATTTCTAAATATGAAAGCATTCCTGTTTATTTTATCTTTACTTTTTTGACGGAAGAATAGGGGCCGTAATATACTTTGGTCCCCACCTTGCGATAGGCCCGGATCTTAAAGTAATACTTCTTTTTGGACTTCAGGGAAGTCTTGACAAAAGCCGGTTTCTTCCTGGCTGAGATCTTCTTTATCTTTTTGTAGCCCTTGGAGGGTTTCTTTGACATATAAAGCACATAGCCGGTGACCCCGGATTGCTTCTTCCATACAATCTTTGCCTTTTTCTTTCCGGCCTTGACCTTTTTGATGACGGCTT
>CACXGS010000147.1 GCA_902767195.1 uncultured Lachnospiraceae bacterium
ACTGACGCAGGAAAGTATCCTGTGGACGGAGTCTTCATCCTGAGAGAAAGCGTGTCTCCCGGTCAACTGGTACCGGGACTTGAGGTGGACAAAAGCCATGTGGTCGTAGACCGAAATATGGCGACCAATATTCCGGGGTGTTTTGCCTGCGGGGATATTACAGGCCTCCCATATCAGTATATTAAAGCTGCCGGCGAAGGAAATATTGCCGCCCTGTCAGCGGTGGGATACCTGGCAGAGAAAAAGAGACAGGAGAAAGAGCAGCAGGAATCATAGGATGGGTCAGATGCTTTATACCCTCTGAACACGAGGGTATAAAGCATTTTTATGTTGAAAAGAAGGCATCTTTTTGGTATAATTACTCATTGACTGCTTTGAATTGCAAAGTCGCATAAAGGAGGAGATACAGTAATGCACTGGTCAGAGAAGATTGCAAAGGATATTATCCGAAGATCGCCGGATAAAGAAGAATATGTTTGCGCAGCGGGAATCAGTCCCTCCGGATCGATCCATATCGGTAATTTCCGGGATATTGCAACCAGCTATTTCGTATATAAGGCATTAAAAAAACAGGGAAAGAAAGCCAGACTTTTGTTTTCCTGGGATGAATTCGACCGTTTCCGGAAGGTGCCGGTCAATGTACAGGAGATTGCTCCGGAGCTGGAGCAGGATATCGGCAAGCCCTATAAAGATGTGAAGGATCCCTTCGGCTGCTGCAGTTCCTATGCGGAACATTTTGAGAAAGAGTTTGAGCGTTCCGTAGCCCGGTTCGGCATCGAGATGGATTACCGCAGACAGAGTGAAATGTACAGAAGCGGTAAATATGCTTCCTATGTGATCCAGGCCATTCAGAAGAGAAAAGAGATTTTTGATATTCTGGATAAGTTCCGCCAGCAGGTGGCAACACCGGAAGAGAGAGAGGCATATTATCCGGTCAGCATCTACTGTCCGGTCTGCGGCAAAGACGAGACAACAATCACCTCCTGCAGTGAGGACGGAGTACATGCAGAATACACCTGTGCCTGTGGGCATAAAGGAAGCTGGGATTTCAGCAAAGACTTTAACTGTAAGCTGGCCTGGAAGATTGACTGGCCCATGCGATGGATGTATGAGGGCGTAGATTTTGAGCCGGGCGGAAAAGATCATGCCAGCCCCGGCGGCAGCTATGATACCAGTAAGATTATTGCCAAGAAGATATTCGGGTACCAGGCACCCATGTTTAAGGGATATGAATTCATCGGTATCAAAGGCACTACCGGCAAGATGTCCGGGTCATCAGGACTGAACCTGACACCGGAGACTCTTCTTCAGATCTATCAGCCGGAAGTGATCCTCTGGCTTTATTCGAGAGCCGAGCCCAACAAAGCCTTTGATTTCTGCTTTGATGATGAGATTCTTCGTCAGTACTTCGAGTTCGATAAGATGCTGAAGGTGCATCTGGCCGGAAAGGGGAAGAACTTCGACAACATTGAAGGGATTATGTACAACTGCCTGATCGATGGCAGAACGATCTACCCCGTACCCATGCAGCAGATTGTTAATTTCGGCTCCGTGGTCGATTTTAACGCAGATATGCTGGAGGTTGTCTTTGAGAAGATTGGTACTCCCTATAAGAAAGAAGAGTTCCTGGAAAGACTGGACCTTGCCAGATACTGGCTGGAGAAGTGTTCTCCGGAGAATATGAATACACTGCTGGGATATCGGAACTGGGAGATGTATGAGTCCTTAAGCAAAGAGGAGAAGGAAGAGATTCGGCTGCTTCACGATTATATCGAGAAGGGCGGATATGACCTTGATGAGCTTAACAGTTTCATATATACCATACCAAAAGAAGCGAGAGAAGACTTTAACGAGGAAGATAAGAAAACGCTTCAGGCCAAGTTCTTTAAGAATGCCTACAATCTGATGATCGGCAAGCCGGCCGGCCCCAGATTATATCTCTTCCTCTACGCGGTAGATCCCCAGAGATATCTTCCTCTGCTGGACTTCTCTACACCACAGACGGACGAGGAGAGAGAGCTGGCACAGAAGGCAAAAGAAGAAGCTCTTCGCAAAGCAAGAGAAGAGGAAGAGGCACGGATCGCAGCGGAAAAGGCAGCGGCGGAAGAAGAAGCCAGAAAGAATGCTGTTCCGCCGGTGAAAGACCAGATTGAGCTGGATGATTTTGAAAAGCTGGATCTTCGTGTTTGTCAGGTCGTTGCCTGTGAAGTAATCAAGAAGGCCAACAAATTATTAAAGCTGACTCTGGATGACGGACTGGAAGGACGGACCATCGTTTCCTCCATCCGCCAGGATTACAAGCCGGAGGAGCTTGTAGGAAAGAAGATTATTGTGATTGCCAACCTGAAACCGGTCCGGATGTCCGGAGTTGAAAGCCGCGGTATGCTGCTGGCTGCAAGCGGTGATGAGTTTGGCTGCAAGGTAATTTTCGTGGATGATGCGGTGCCGGCAGGAACCGAGATTCATTAATTACGCAGATTTTTAAAAGCCCGATGTATCTTTGGATATGTCGGGCTCCCTTTATTAATTCAGATTTGTGAAAACAGAAAGAGGAAGATATGCTAAAGTCAAAAGAAGACCTGAAAAGTATGATCCGCAGCATCGACCACAAGAGCTATGGCATGTATAAATCCTTAGCTGGTTCTTACAAAATGGGAGCCTATATTCTCCACATTGATCATGTACAGGGAGATCCTTTTGCCTCCCCTTCCAGACTTCGGATTGAAGTTCCGACAAAAGCCCACGGATTTCCATTGTCATATATCGAGGAAAAGGACCGTCGGATCGCCCTGGAAGACCGGGTGCTTCGCATTTTCCAGAGCAGATTGAGAAAGGCAGATGCCGGTTCGAGAGGTTCGGGAAAGAGCGGAAGAATTACAAGCTGTACCGTGGGACAGAGTGTCCTTGAGCGGATCGCTGTACATTTTACAGAAAAAGGAATGGAATTCCGGTTCGAAGCAGGATTCCCTGCAGGAGGAAGAACTATTCTGGGCAGGGAAATGGAAGAGATGATTTTCCGGACAGTGGATGAACTTGCCAGGGAGTCTTTCTTCTTTGCCAGATGGTCAGCCGGGGAAAAAGAGCGGTTGCAAAAAGACGTCCAGCTTGCGGAGGACCAGCGATATATCCGTTGTGAACTGGACAGGAGAGGGCTGGTCGCTTTCGTGGCGGATGGAGCCATTCTCCCCAGAGAGAGCGGGATTTCAGACCGTCCAATGAAAGATGCTATTCCGTTTTCTTCTCCGGAGACTCTCCGCGTAGAGATGGAACTTCCTCATGCAGGCCGGATTACCGGCATGGGGATTCCAGAGGGAATCACAGTTATCGTCGGCGGAGGATATCATGGGAAATCAACCCTGTTGAAGGCCCTGGAGAGGGGTGTGTATAATCATATGGCAGGGGATGGAAGAGAATATGTAATTACACGGGATCATGCCATGAAGGTTCGGGCAGAGGATGGAAGATGTGTCATGCACACGGACATTTCTCTGTTTATCCGCAATCTTCCCAACGGGCAGGACACCAGGGATTTCTCTACGGAAAATGCCAGCGGCAGCACTTCCCAGGCAGCCAGTCTGATGGAAGCCATAGAGGCCGGCTCCCAGGTCCTTCTTCTGGATGAAGATACTTCAGCGACCAATTTTATGATCCGTGACCAGGTCATGGCCAGACTGGTATCCGAAGAGCAGGAACCTATCAGTACCCTTCTGTCCCACATTCGGGCTCTGCATAGAGATATGGGGCTGTCTTTCCTGATTGTTGTCGGAAGTTCCGGGGATTATCTTTCGGTTGCTGATCTTGTTTTGCAGTTGGATCATTACCACGTGCGTGACGTGACAGAAAGAGCCCGGATCATCGTGAAAGAGGCCGGAATGGAAGATCTTTACTCCGGAGGAAGAGCTGCAAGAACAGGTTTGAAGCGAAGACTAAAGAAAAGAGGTAGCACACCAGACCAGCGGGAAGGCCGTCAGACAGGACGACAAAGAGGCCGGGGCGAAAG
>CACXGS010000148.1 GCA_902767195.1 uncultured Lachnospiraceae bacterium
CGATTGGGTTTCCGAAAGCGAAGGCTTTGCAGGAACAGAGACGAGATCCACTGCTTACGAAGACTTGGGTTCCGGGATATAAACAAATCGTTCGTGAATATCCCGGAACCCTTAGTCGCAGTTAGCAGTTAGCTCGTCGGTAGTGGGCAACGCCGGAGCGTCGGAATCCAATTGCCTGGCTATTGGATTCATAGGCACCACCGTTCAGCTTTGCAACCCGATATTTGCACGATTCACATTTTAGTTTTCTTTTATGATGTCCGCGAAGCTCCCGCCGGTGATCCGGCAGAGGTCCTGGGGATCCAGTTCAATCTGCGTCCCGATTTTCCCTCCGCTTACAAGTATCACAGGAATGTCTTTGGCGGTTTCGTGGTATACCGTCTTGTAGGATTTCTTCATGCCGACGGGAGAACAGCCTCCCCGGATATAGCCTGTGACTTTATTGATATCCTTGACCGGAATCATCTCCACAGATTTCATACCTGCTGCCCTGGCCGCCTTCTTCAGGTCCAGCTCCCGGGTTACAGGAATCACAAAAACGCAGTATTCCTTCTTATTGCTGACGGTTACCAGCGTCTTAAAGACACAGTCCGGATCCTGTCCGGTCAAAGAGGCCACGGTGGCCCCGTCAACAGCCTCCTTGCCGTGGGGATAATACCTGGCCTTATAATCGATCTTCTCCTTCTCCAGAATCCTCATAACATTTGTTTTCTGTTCTTTTTTCATCTTTTCAACCCCTGATTCACAGACACATGATAATTCCCTGGGCTGCCAGAACTGCTGCGCAGGCTCCCACTGCCACCACAATCAGGCTCTTTCTGAAATATGCCAGAATCAGTGCGCAGACCAGGCCTGCCGCAGAGGTTCTCACATCTCCGGTAGCATAGAGAATGGCCGGAAATGTCATGGCTGAGAGCACTGTGTAGGGGACATAGTAAAGGAAGGACCGGAAAAAGCGGTTATTTATCTTGCGCCGAAGCAGAGCCAGAGGCAGTACACGGATCAGATAGGTCACACCGGCCATGATCAGCAGATATGGCAGAAACGTTGAAAACTTCATCACTCCTCCACCTCCCTCGGGAACATCAATGCTGCGGCAGTGGAAGCTGTCACTGTACACAGAATGATTTTAAATCCTCCTGATATGCCGGAGAACATGGGAACGTAATAGAGGATCACACTTACAGCGACTGCCATCAGAGCGGCAATCCTCACCGGCAGACTGTCCCTGGCATCCGGAATGACGATGGCGATGAACATCCCATACAGGGCCAGTCCCAGGGCATTGGAGATTACTGCGGGCAGGATATTGCCCAGGATCGCTCCCACAACAGTCCCTCCTGTCCACCCTATGATGGGGGTGATCATAAGCCCGCCGAAATAGGCACGACTGATACTGTCCTGACTGATGGCCACCGCATAAATCTCATCAGTGATGCCGAATCCCAGAATCCACCGCCAGATGCCCTGACAGGTCTCATCCACTTTCTGGGAAAGTGAGATGGCCATCAGCACATAGCGCATGTTAATGATCAGCTGGGAAAGAGCCAGCTCCATATAGGTTCCCAGGGAAGTGATGATGGTCAGTCCCGCAAACTGCCCCGCCGAAGTCAGATTGGTCAGGGAGATCAGTCCTGCCTCCAACACTGTCAGGCCCTGGTTCACTGCCATAATACCAAAGGCAATGGACACTGCAAAATAGCCGAGGCAGATGGGAATACCATCCTTTATTCCACGTGTGAAATCCATACCTATGCCTCGTCGATGGCTTTTCCGATATCGTGTCTCATATATTTATTGTCGAATTCAATCCATTCCGTTGCTTCATAAGCTTTCTTTCTGGCTTCCTTCAGATCAGCACCTGTGGCGGTTACTCCAAGAACACGGCCACCGTTGGTCACGATACCTTCGTCGGTTCTCTTTGATCCTGCATGGAAGCAGAAATAGTCGTCTTTTCCTTCAAATTTCTCCAGTCCCCGGATCAGGTATCCTTTCTTGTAGGATACGGGATAACCGTCGGAAGCCAGAACAACGCACACTGCCGCATTATCCTCAAACTGGAGGTCAATCTCATCAAGACGTCCGTCAACGCAGGCTTCCACTACATCGATGATATCATTCTTCATTCTGGGAAGAACAACCTGGGCTTCCGGATCGCCGAAACGGGCATTGTACTCAAGGACCTTCGGTCCGTCCTCTGTAATCATCAGGCCGGTGAAAAGAACTCCTGTAAAGGGACGTCCTTCCGCCGCCATAGCGTCGATCGTGGGCTGGTAGATGTACTTCTCGCAGAAGGCCTGAACCTCGCTGTCATAGAAGGGGCTGGGTGAAAAGGTACCCATGCCGCCGGTGTTAAGGCCCTGGTCCCCGTCCTTAGCCCGCTTGTGGTCCTGGGCGGAGGTCATACATTTCACAGTTTTCCCGTCACAGAATGCCAGGACAGAGACTTCTCTTCCTGTCATGAACTCTTCGATGACCATACGGTTTCCGGCGTCACCGAATTTTTTATCTTCCATGATAGTTTTTACGCCTTCTTTTGCTTCCTCCGGCGTATTACAGATCAGAACTCCCTTTCCGAGGGCCAGTCCGTCTGCCTTAAGAACGATAGGAAACTTTGCCGTCTCCAGATAGGAAAGGGCATCTTCCGGCGAGTCAAAATTCTCATAGCCGGCCGTAGGAATCCCGTATTTCTTCATGAGATCCTTGGAAAATGCCTTGGATCCCTCGATGATTGCC
>CACXGS010000149.1 GCA_902767195.1 uncultured Lachnospiraceae bacterium
AGTCCGATCATCAGAGAAAAAAACAGACTGGCAACGCTTAAGATCAGAGTCATTTTAAAACCCTGCTTCAGGCGGTAGGCCACCGATGGCAGGAAAGAGTAATCCAGAGTGACGTCGATCCGCTCAAGTGAAACAATCACCATCAGGACACAAGCCCCGATGATGATTGCCAGATTCAAAAGCACTTTCCAAAAAGGCGTTTTTTCAGTTTTTTCATTGGTAAAAATATTGAAAAACTTCATATTGTTCTACTATTTGTACTGATCCTCCAGGTCAAAGAACCACTGGAATCCGTTCTCAGCAAACTCTTCTTTCTTCCCGGGCATATATTTCTCTCCCAGGGCATCCAGCTTACCGCTGGTATAGTATTCTTTGATAAAGGCATTCAGTTCGTCTACCAGTTCTTTATTGCCTTCTTTGACCGCGATTCCCCAGCCGCCGGTATCGGCATGAGACAGAGAGATACATTTGGTCTTATCCGGGTTCTCGTCGTGGTAATTGGTGCAGGTGAGCTCATCGTAGATAAAGCCGTCGGCCTTTCCCTGCAGGACTTCCTGGATACAGGCACTCTCGCTCTTAAGGGGAACAATCTTGGCTTTGGGGAAGAACTCGCCGGCATAGATATGTCCGACAGTACCGTCTTTTACAGCGATAGTGATATCTTCTGAGTTGAAATCTTCGTCGGTCTGAGCCTTGGTTCCTGAGGAAGCCAGAATGGCGATCTTGGCCAGGGCATAGGGATCGGAGAAATCTACCTCTTTATCCCGCTCTTCCGTGATGGACATGGCGGAGATTACCGCATCGGCCTTGCCGGTCTTAAGGGCCGGGATTAGTCCGTCCCAGGCAGTGTTATCAATAGTGACCTCATAGCCATAGGCCTCTCCGAAATCCTTGATTAAGTCCACGTCAATGCCAATGGGATTACCGGCATCATCCTTGTAGTCAAAGGGGGGATAGGCCAGCTCAATAGCCACACGAAGAGTCTTGGACTTCTCGGTGACGGTTGTTGCTTCTGCACCTTTGTTATCGCCGGCTGAGCCGCAGGCTGCCATGGATAGAACCATAACCGCAGCCAGAAGACAGGTGATAAATCTTTTTATGTTGTTCATGTTTAAAGTGCCTCCTTCCTTTTCCTTAATCGATCCTATTATAACATCGGTTGTGTTAGGCAACAAGGAATCATTGTTCATAATTACAGGAATAATCATAAAAAAGGAGGCTCCGAAAGAATCTGTACTTAATCAGCCCCCGCAGGCTTTTTTATAAACAGTATTCATCCAATACACACTTCTCTTTTCCGCTTTCCCAAATCCTCCGGAGCTCATTGCGGTTAATCTTGCCCATCCTGTTTCGGGGTATTTCACGGATATATAATATTTGTTTCGGGAGTTTGAAGATTTCAAGCTTTCGGGACAGAAATTTCATCAACTGGTCTTCCGGAAAAGGATCTTTTCCCTCCGCTGCCACATATAAAACAGGCACCTGACCCATGATTTTTTCAGGATCCTCTACGCCAATACAGGCAGCTTCCCGGACTAACTCAAACTCTGAAGCAGCGTTCTCCACCTCAGCAGGCGAAACCTTCTCTCCTCCTACATTGATGATATCATCGGCTCTTCCAATCATGTAAATAAAATCCTCATCATCCATATAGACCAGGTCCTTTGTAATAAGCCAGCCGTCTGCCAGCGTTTCTCTGCCGGCTTCAGGCATGTCGTAATAGCCCGCCATCGTCATTTGCCCGCACACGGCCATCCTGCCCGCATGATTGATATCACGGTCCAGGATCTGCCGGCCGTCCTGTCCTATAATCCCGATCTTAGCTGCTGTGACTGCTTTTCCCAGAGCGGCAATCTTATCCTGTCTGCGTCTGACATCCAAATAAATAACCCCGCCGGTTTCCGAAGATCCCCAGACATTAAAGATCTCCGTGTTCGGCAGTAAGGCAGGAAGGCTTTTTTTCATATCATAGGACAAGGATCCTGCTCCGATCTCCATATATCTCAGCTGTCCGAAGAACTTTTCAAAATCCGGCAGAGATCTGCAAAGCCTCTCCATGACTGCAGGGATAC
>CACXGS010000150.1 GCA_902767195.1 uncultured Lachnospiraceae bacterium
TATCTCAGAGCATTATGCTTCATTTGATATTGATAATATTGTCAATATAGTGGAAAACCTTCAAAAATACAGATTCCCGGAAGATGAAGCGGTACGATTTGAAGCTATCCGGAAGGCAGTCGACAATTTTGATTATGACCAGATACCTGAAATTCTGTCAGGCAGGAAAGGTTAAAAAGGAGGCAACATGATGATCAAAACAACAGGACCTGTCAAAAAGATACTGATATCGGCAGCTGCCCTTGCATTGGTATTGAACATTGCAGCATGCGGACAAAATTCGGCTAGTAGCGCGGAATTTAAACCGAAATTATCAACCGAAACGACATGCCAGATCAAAGTTGCGGGGACATATTCAAACTTTGAATCACTGGAGAGTGAATTTGAGCGCTTTTATGAATACTATCCCAATGTAAGTCTTAATTATGTTCATCTGGATGACTATGAAAACACAATCTCCAGCGCACTTATGAGCGATGAGGCTCCGGATATATTTGTCTCGGCAACATGGATGCTGGAAAACGAAAAAATGAATTCGGTTATTGAAAGCGCAGAAATCCTTTCAGATCCTGCCCTGGATATTGACCTTAGCTGCATCAGAGAAGGGGCCCGCTGGTCCTTGGAAAACGGTGATGTCATCATGCTTCCTATTTTTACCAGAACCTACGGAATGCTTGTGAACATGGATATTTTCGAAAAGAATGATCTCAAGGTTCCCGGTAAATACAGTGAACTTGTTGAAGTGTGCGACAAGCTAAAGGCAGCAGGATATGAAAAGCCAATAATGGGTTATAATGGTCTGTCAACAGCTGCAGTGTACTATCCGTTTGCTTTTCCTTTTTTCTGCGACAATGTTATAAAGAATCCGGATTCGGTACAATCCCTTAATTCATTGGATAATTCCGCAGGAGAAATGATGCGCCCTGCCCTTGAAAAGATAAAGGCCTTTGTTGATATGGGCTATCTGGACCCTAAAGCCTGCTCAGAGGAAATTGAGGACGATTATAATGCTGTAATAATGCGATTCTTTGAGGGAGATGTTCCGATAATGCTTGGAAGCGGAGATATGGTTTCCGGGACGGAGAAACGTGAGAGCAAGTCGGAAGCTTTTTTGGCAAATCCATTTAAATACAAATTCTACGTATTTCCTATCGGAGACGAGGGCGGATATTTCCTGGATTCGGTCAATTTGTTCTTTAGTGTAAACAAGAACAGCGCAAACCTTGATATGACCAATGAATTTATCAGATTCCTTATGAGAGAGAAAGAGCTTGGAAATATGGCTGCGATCAAGAGACTTTCTACGCCGACAAACGATTTCTCAATGGATGAAGTTTATTCGTCTCTTGAAGACTTCCCTAAGGACAGGTATTTCAGCTACCAGGAGACGGGATTAAATGATGCTGTTAATAAAGAGTTTAGAGCAGCTGCATATAAGGTTGCGAATGGCGAAATGACAGTAGATGAAGCGTTAAGTGCGTACGGAAGCTTGTGGGAGAATTAAGCACTGGCGGAAAGGGTACCCGATGGAAGAGCATGTAGTTGTTGTGGATGATGATGTGATCATATTGAAGAATGCCAATACGGTTCTCTCTGAAGCGGGCTTTAAGGTGACTTGCCTTAAAAGCGGCCGGCTTTTACTTGACTATGTGGCAAAAAATGCGATCGATATGCTCCTTTTGGACATCAAAATGCCGGATCTTGATGGCTTTGAGACCATGAGGCTTCTTCGGAAATGGGAAAATGAAAACGGGATAAAGGAGATCCCGGTCATTTTCTTTACCGCCAACGATGATTGCGAATCGGAGACCATGGGATTGTCACTCGGGGCAATGGACTTTATAAGAAAGCCGTTTGTCGCTGAGGTTTTGACACTCCGTGTAAGACATCTTTTGGATCTTATCAGACTCCAGAGAAATCTGCATGCGGAAGTTGAAAGAAAAACCAAGGAAATAGAGGGACTGTCGCTCCATGTCGTTCATACACTGGCGGACGCCATAGATGCCAAAGATGCCTATACAAAGGGCCATTCCGGAAGAGTTGCCGAGTATTCCAGGGAAATAGCCAAAAGAGCCGGCTATTCTGACGAGGCGCAGAATGAAATATACATGATGGGCCTCTTGCATGATGTTGGGAAGATCGGAGTCCCGGATGCAGTGATCAACAAGCCCGGAAAGCTGACAGATGAAGAATTTGATAAGATAAAAACTCATCCCGGAAGGGGCGCTAAAATA
>CACXGS010000151.1 GCA_902767195.1 uncultured Lachnospiraceae bacterium
CCAGATTGATATGGGTTCCTACCACAGTGTGGATTTCGGAACAGAAGTCCTGGTGGCTCTTGATCATGTTTTCATAGGAAATGTTGTGATTTCGGATACCATCAAAGAGGATGCCGAAGCGGCCATCAGGAGTGTGAAAGACCTGGGAATCAAGACAGTTATGCTCACAGGTGACGCAGAAGATAGTGCAAGGGCTGTGGCAGAGAAGACCGGTATTGACGAAGTTCATGCCAAGCTTCTTCCTGAAGAAAAGCTCAGCTGTCTCCAGACAATCCGTGAGAAGGATGGCGCTGTGATGTTTATCGGTGACGGCATCAACGATGCTCCCGTACTGGCAGGTGCTGATGTGGGAGCTGCTATGGGCAGCGGTGCTGACGCGGCCATCGAGGCTGCGGATGTGGTCTTCATGAATTCTGAGATGAACGCAATTCCTGAAGCCCTGTCCATCGCAAGGATGACCAATAAGATCTCCTGGCAGAATGTGTATTTTGCCCTGGCCGTCAAGATCTTCGTTATGATCCTCGGTCTGGTCGGCTTTGCCAATATGTGGCTGGCAGTATTTGCAGATACGGGCGTATCTGTCCTCTGCCTGCTGAATTCCATCCGGATTCTTCGCCGGTAATAATGTGTCAATGATGATTTGGATCAATAAATAAACATGAATCAAAACAGAATATAAAAAGAAGGAGGCATCTCAAACGCTCTTGCCTATCCATTAAAGAATGGGCAGATTAAGTAAGATGCCTCCTTTGTTCGTCATGGCAGGGCTGCCCTATTAAAACGGATCAGGAACTTGAGATAAAGACAAGGATCCCCCATGTCCAACCTGTTTGTCATTTGGTGGTGTCTGTGCGTTCTGGGACGGACTGATTTCAGTCCGTCATCAGACGAACAGATGCCAACAATTGACACAACACAGGACATAGGGGATCCTTGTCTTTTAATTCAACAAGACCGCCGCTTTAATGCGGCAGCCCCTTCCTTATCTGGACAGTCTTATAAAAGTCTTTCATCTCTTCCTCTGTATCGAAAGTGGCGATGTAGAACTGATTGCCCATGGCATCTGCCAGAACATCCGGAATCCGGCCGTCCATTTTCATATGATCCCGATAACGGTCGAGGACCTCCTCCCGGCTCATGGCATATTCGACACCGTCCCTGAGACCTAAGTAAGCACAGAACTGATGATTTCCGACTTCTTTGGTGGACTGGTCAAAGGCTATCATATCAGCCCAGATTTTGTAGACGTTGGTACTGTGGGCGAAATTGATCATATCCGGAGTAAAACCGCCGGATGGACGCATATTTACCTCCAGGGCAACAATATCGCCTTTTTTGCCGAAGCCTTTCTGGTCTTTGAGGAGACGGAAGAACTCAAAATGAATGAAGCGGCTCTTTACGTTAAAGCTTTTGACCACTGCACGACCTGCCGCCCGGGTGTCCTCCGGAAGATCTTTCAGGATCCAGTACTCCATGTTTCCGCCTTCATTCACCGTGTTCATGATATCTGTGTGGGTGATATTACCTGTTTCGAACATGGGCTCTCCATGGGAGTCAATAATGGCGTCGTAGGAGTTGACTTCTCCACAGATAAATTCTTCCATAATGTAGATAATGGAAGGCCATTTGTTCTCCATGAAATGCTTCATCTCTTCATCGTTTGAGATCTTAAAGGTATGGGAAGCACCCACGCCGTTATCCGGTTTTGCGATTACCGGATAGCCCACTTCTTTGACGAAGGCCAGACAACCTTCCAGATCATCCACCATATGATAATGGGCAATCGGAATACCGGCTTTTTTGTAGTATTCCTTCATCTTTGATTTATATTTGATCCGGGGAATATCATCAATATGGAAACCGCTTTTGATATTGAAATCTGTGCGGAATCTGGCATCTCTTTCTAGCCAGTATTCATTGTTGGATTCCAGCCAGTCAATCCGCCCGTATTTAAAGATAAAGAAAGCAATGGCCCGGTAGACCTCGTCACTCTGTTCGAGGCTGCTCACCTTATAGTATTCTGTCAGACTATCCTTTAATTCCTGCATCAGATCGTCGTAGGGCTGGTCACCTATACCCAGCACGTTCATGCCGTTATCTTTGAGCTCACGGCAGAATTGCCAATAGTTGGTAGGGAAATTCGGGGAGATAAAAATCACATTTTTCATAATACATCCTCTTAATAAAAACTTATATGGTTAAAAAACCAGAAAAACAAATGCATCTTTCCAGGCTGCTTAGTGAAAGTCAGCCTGTCCTGTCAGATCCCGGTGCGGAATCGAAGGGACTATTTCCACTGAATTATTCCTCCAATAATGTCTGTTCCTATGCCGCTGTATCTGGTGGAATCGAGGGGACTATTTCTGCTGAACTATTCCCCCAGCAGATAGGGAAGGAAATAGATTACCTGTTTGTACCACCAATCCCAGTCATGATGTACGTCATATCCCCAGTAATCTACCCAGGTATGGATATCTTTACTTTTGAGAATCTGATCTAATTCTTCGGTGTACTGCGGGAGCTCCCATGGACCCCGTCCAGTACAGATCACAGCCCGCTGGGAGTTGAACATCTCTATATAGGGGTGATCCTCAGGCAGATTGTACATGTAATCCACCGGAGAATTCATATACACCAGCTCGTCCATATAGTCGTCAAATCCATAGGAGGCCGTGTAGACACCGCTGAGGGCGAGAAGACTGTCAAAAAGATCCGGCCTGCGGAAGTAGAGATTGGCCGCGTGGGCTGCCCCCAGACTACAGCCGAAACTCATTACGCCTCCCTGATAAGCTTCCCCGTTTTTTTCGCTGACATATTCTTTGATGAAGGGGACCAGCTCATCGGTGATGAAGTGAATCCACTGCTCATACCTCTCTATGCGCCACCGAGGATCTCCCATTTTGTTGCTCCATGTTTCGGCGTCGATGGTATCGATGGAAAAGACGATGATCTTTCCTCCGTCAAGCCACTCGCTGCAGACATCGGCCATCTTAAAATTCTCAAAGTCATAGAATCGCCCGTCCTGACAAGGGATGTAGAGAACCGGACGGCCTCCGTGTCCGTAGATGTTTATCTCCATATCTTTGTTCATGATATGGCTGTAATAAGTCATATATTGTTTTTCCATAGTTTTATTTCCTCGTTTATTCTTCTGTTAATCATTTTACTTCAGTGTACGGGCTTTGGCCAAAATATCCGTCCTGTTCACTGATGCACGTCGTAAAGTAAAGTATTCATAAAAAACGGAATCTGCCTTCCCCAGCTGGCCTCGCAGTGAGTGCCTTTTGGTATGAGACGGGTCTCCAGCCAGATACCTTTTCTGATCAGAGAAGAGATGACGCGGATATAGTCTTCATTCAGATCTTTCCGATAACCCAGCTCCTCGGATCCGTAATCAAGATAGACGATAGTATCCCGGGAGACATCCGTCTGCCGGATCAATTGGTCTACCTCTTCCGGACAGAAAAGGAATGAAGCGGAAAGGCAGGCTGCCCGTGAAAAAATGTCATTATATTTCAGGACGGCATACAGACTCATCAGTCCGCCCATGGAACTCCCTGCAATCATGGTATGTTCCCGGTCCGGGAGTGTCCGGTAGGAAGCGTCGATCATAGGTTTTAACTCCCGGATCATCCACTGCATGGTGATCTCTCCCAGCCCCTGGATCTGTCCGAAATAGGGGTCGTAAAAAGAGTAAGGGGAATACTCGCAGAGGCGTTCATTATTGGGTCCACGGTTGCATTCCACAGCAGCGATGATCAACTGGGTCCGGGTCCGGTCCATGTATTCTCCCATCCCCCAGCTGGTCCCGTAGGTGGCATGGGAATCAAAGAAAACATTATGACCGTCAAACATGTAGAGGACAGGATATCTCTTCTGTGAATCTTCTTCATAGCTGTCCGGCAGGTAGACATAGACCCGACGTTTCGTATCTCCGGACAATTCAGGGATGGTAATATCCCACATTTTTATCATATTGGAAACTCCATTCTACCCGTAAGCTGTATCACGGGAATCATAGTACTCTACTATTTTTGCATATTTTGTGAGAAATCACAAGGACAGTTTGTGCCGGTTTGACAAATCTGATGACCACCTTTACAATCTTAGGTGAAGAAAACCTAAAGGGCTGCTCTAGTGTTTAACAGAAAGAAAAGGATATTATTTGGAGGGAATTATGACACTTTTTATCAATGCTTGTGTGCGAAAGCAATCCCGGACTAAGAGGCTGGCAGAACATCTTCTTTCAGCCGGAAATGAATCCTATGTGGAATTAGACCTCAATGCAATTGAGTTCCCGATTGTTGATGAAGATTTTCTTATCATGCGTGACCGGCTTATACTTAATGAGGATTTCAATAATCCCGTCTTTGACCTTGCAAGACAATTTGCTGAGGCAGAAGATATCGTGATCGCTGCTCCTTTTTGGGATTTGTCATTCCCTGCCGCTTTAAAACAGTATATTGAACAGATCAATGTTACCGGAATCACATTTTCCTACACACCGGAAGGCGTGCCTTTTGGTTTGTGCAAAGCCAGAAGACTGACCTACATTACAACGGTTGGCGGGCACTATTTTCCGGAGGAATTTGGGGCAGGATATATTGAAGCTCTGTCACAGAATTTTTATGGTATTCCGGAGTTCGAACTGATTAAAGCCACAGGACTCGATATTGAAGGAGCAGATGTTGATGAGATCATTAATACTGCAAAAAAAGAAATCAAAAGAGTAAACAACTGATTGTTGAAGGCCTTGAGGCTTTTGAGGGGGAGAGATTATGACGGAAGAACATCGGATTACTGTGACCCAATCGGAATACGAGACCCTTCTTAAGGATATACAAATTCTCAGGGATCGTGTGGCTATGCTGACAGCCCTCCGTGATGACTTGGTCTATCACATCTGTCCCTCTCTGCGGTCAGAGTACGAAGAGAAGATTGCCTCTTTGGAGCGGGAACTTTTAGCCTCTCAGCTTTACCTGCTGGAGATGGAACGGATTCTTGAAATTCTCCAGGCACAGCTGAACCAGGGACAGAAACCCTCCATGGAGGAGGCAGAGGAGAAAGCCCGAAAAGAATATCAGGAGTATCAGGACGACCTGAACAAGAAGGCTAAGGAAGCAGAAGATTTTCAGGACCAGTGGAAGAAGAAATCCAACTGGTATGAATATGATGATGGTTACCGGAACCGGCAGGAAGATTCTTATGAGGAGGGACCGGAAGACCCTGATGCCGGAGGGGGAAAAAACAAGGGGAACAAGGACGGTAAGACTGGTAAGAATAAAGAGGAAAAGAAAGGGAAGGAAGACAAGGGAGAAAAGGAAGACAAGAGGAACAAGGGAGAAAAGGGAGAAAAAGAAGACAAGAAAGACAAGGACAGATCTTCGAGGGTCGCTGAGCTGAAAAAGATCTACCGTAAGATTGTCAAACTCCTCCACCCTGATGTCCATCCAAACCCTACACCCAAGGAGAAAGAACTCTTGAACCAGGCTATTCAGGCCTATGACCGTGGTGATCTGGAGACCATGCAGAAAATCTGGCAGGAGCTGACAGGCAGCGGCGCAGTTCTAGAGGAAGAGACTTTTGAGGACAGCCCGGAGGGAATCGCAAAGATGCGGGAGATCCTCAAGAATCTCAGAAAACGTCTCAAAGAGCTGAATGAGGAGATCCGCCAGATCCGCTCTGCTTTCCCCTATACCATGAAAGATTTTCTTGAGAATGAAGAAGCGGTGGAGAAGAAACGCAGCCAGATGCAGGAGCAGATCGACAAGACCAGAGAGATGAACCGGCAGCTTAATGAACGTATCAAAGAACTGAAAAAGCAGCTGGGACAAGAATAAAAGGAACTGGATTGGCGATAGAGGAAATACAAAAAAATGTCTGATCACGAGAAGAAACAAGAAGACAAACAACAAATAGAGAAATCATCCTCTGCATTTTCCGGTGGTCTGACAGAAAAAGGACTTGGCGGAGGTTCGTCTCTGACGTCTGTAATGCATACCGGATTTGGCATAGAGTCTCCCTTTGCAAAGGAGATCTATCTGAAACGGCAGGTGATCGTTGGCACCAGATTTCAGGGCGGGTCGGATACGTTGGTGGAAGATCTGAAGAAAGGGACCAGGGTTACATTCCTGAGAGAGCCGGATAATGCTTTTGACCGCAAGGCCATTATGGCTTTGGACCAACAGGGCAGAAAACTAGGCTATATCCCCAGGTCAGAAAATGGTTTGATGGCAGCCCTGATGGCAGCCGGGAAATACTTCTTCGGGGTCATCACAGATCCGCCGGAGGCTGACGAAACCAGCGGAAGAAAAACGCCTTATTCCATATGGATGGATTTGTACATGCGGGAATTCGCCCGGCCTGGAGATCTGTCCGAGATTCCTCTGCAGGGATATCAGGGTTCCTATGTGACGGCGGACTTTCACTTTACCCATCTGGAAGAAGGATTGGCTGTCACAGGGATCTATGCCCTCAAGTTCATCCGGGGAGAAGAACGGGGGACATACTGTCAGTTTCTCTATGAAGAAGATTCAGACGATCTGGATATCACTGACCTGGACAGGGAAAAACAGGAAAAAATGATCAAAGGATTTGCCCTGTTTACCGGACATCTGCCCATTGTGACCTTTCACATCCTGGGACAGAGGCTGGAATGCCTGCACGAAACCTGCGACATGGCGCTGGGCACGACATTTTCCAATCATGTTATCGATACTCTGCAGATGGCAGAGAATCATATTCCGGAAGTCCGATTCAAAGATCTCTCTCAGTTGGCTGATCATCTGGGAATCAGCATCCACTGTCAGGATCCCAGGGAGGAAGGCTGCCGGACCATTTGGCAGCTTTACTGCAGGATGGAACGGTCGGAACTGGACAACAGGAAGATCAGCCGCAATCCGGAAATGGCGAATTTCAGGTTAACATCAGAAGAAAACAAGAGTGTTCTGTGGTCTGATCTGGGTCTCACGGAACGGACCAGAAATATCCTTTGTAAAAACAATATCGATACGGTCCGGGAGCTGACGGTATTTTCAGAAAAAGAGGCAGCTTCTCTGGACTATATGGATGAAAAAGCGATGGGAGAGCTGAAGGAACTTCTGAAGCTTTTGAAGACAGATTTTCGGCCCCCGAAAAGAGACCCTTTTCTTTATGGATATCCACAGGAGATCCGGAGACTTCTCAGAGAGAAGCCGGATTTCTGGGAATATCTGTTCTTCATGGAACTCGTCAGAACGAGATATCAATGGCTGCAGCCTCTTCGTCACAGGCATATGGAGCCGGGGGTGACCTCCTTGCTATGCCCGAAGATAGAGAGCCTGCAGGAGCTTACGGACCTGATTACTGAGAATTATCATAGAGTCTATGATTATTCCAGGGAAATCCTGACAGTGGTGAATGATCGCGGAGAAGATGTGCTCGGTACGGCTGACCAGTCGGGAGATCCCGGGAAGATTTATGAAATGGCAGACCGGCTGATGAACATCTATAAGAGGATCATTCATTGGATGGAGGATTTCCAGGCACTTGAAACCATTCCGGAATACCGGAATGCGGTTGTGACATTTACCAGATTTGGGGGAGAGGTCTGTGAATTCTATGATCTGCTCTATGAGAACTGCCTGAAAAAGATCAGATCAGTCCGCAATTATCTTGAAGGATTTACCGAGATGGAGGCAGTGGATACCAATCTGAATCTTTCCCTGACTCTGACCGGGGCAGCCTGGGATGAAGTGATGAAGATTCTGGAAAAGGAGCTGAAGTCATAAACGGGAGGAGTAAAGATTGCCGGAATGTTTACCGGATAATACAGGAGCAGTATGAAAAATAAACCTTATCCGCCAATTCACAAAAAGCCTGCCTTATCCTTTTCTTTTGACAGGCTGAAAATGCTCTGGGACAAGTACCCGCAGCACCATAAGATGACCACCTTTGCCAGGCTGGATGATCTTCTGGAGGAACATGAATCCTATCGAAAAGATTTCGATGAACTGCGGGAGGAGTACGTTCAAGGGGGCTACGAACGATTCCTGGTGCAGCTGTCCTGGTCGGATTTGCCCTACCGCTATGCCGTAAAGGAAAGGATAGAGACTGCCGGACCTGTTCTGGACAATCCATATGTCAAAGCCTTTATGGGGCAGTTTGCGGACCTGGACACGGACCGCAAGGCCTGTTTTCTTTTTCCGGAAAGCTTCAGCTCCCAG
>CACXGS010000152.1 GCA_902767195.1 uncultured Lachnospiraceae bacterium
GGGGAACTGGCAGATCGATTAAAAATACCTGTATATGTTGGCGGCGTAGAAGCTGATATGGCAATCAAAGGCGCATTAACAACGCCGGGTACAGATGTTCCATTGGCCATCGTTGATATGGGAGCAGGGTCGACAGATGCTTCTATAATCAACAGCAAGGGTGAAGTACATTTAGTACATCTCGCCGGTGCTGGCAATATGGTCACATTACTGATACAGTCTGAGCTTGGAATAGAAGATTTTGACACCGCGGAACAGATTAAGAAATACCCGTTGGCTAAAGTCGAAAGTTTGTTCCATATCAGACATGAAGACGGAACCGTTGAGTTCTTTGACGAACCATTGGATCCGGCAACGTTTGCTAAAGTAGTACTCATGCTTGACGACGGGGCTATGCTTCCTCTCGACGGACAGGATTCCCTTGAAAAAGTCAAGATGGTACGAATGAATGCAAAGAAAAAAGTGTTTGTAACAAATGCGATCCGGTCACTTGTCAAGGTTAGTCCTACAGGCAATGTGAGGGATATTGCGTTTGTAGTGCTGGTTGGAGGTTCTGCTTTGGACTTCGAGATACCCACTATGGTTACAGATGCTTTATCACAATATAATATTGTCGCTGGCCGAGGTAATATTCGGGGATGCGAAGGTCCCCGTAATGCAGTAGCAACAGGACTTGCGATGTCCTGCGCTGAAAGTTAGGAGATTGATCATGGCAGCAAGAAATACCGGATTTGGCGAAAAGCCATCCGTCAAAGTCTTTTATGACAAATGGAACTTTTCTGATGCTGACTTTAATGATGTTCTTCTCGGTATCGAAGAAGAGGGAATCCCCTATGACCTTCAGGGCAAAGAGACTTCGGATGTACTCGAGTTAGCATATGAGGCCAGCAGAAGTTCTAGAGTAGGAGTCGGAATCGGCATCAGTAAGGAAGGAATCGTCCTTCAATACGAGAAGCTTGAGAAAGATTCTCCTATATTCAGAATTAAAATATATCAAACTGATCTTTATAGAATCATCGGCTCGAATGCAGCGAGACTAGTTAAGAAGATGCCATTTAAGAAGCTGGATTAAGCCGAACCGAAATTCTGAAGTAAGGAGGTGTAAAGGTGGCTAGAAATGAGGCAATTGGTTTCGTTGAGACATTTGGTCTTGCGGCAGCTGTAGCCTGTGCGGATGCAGGAGTTAAAGGCGCCAATGTTACTCTGCTCGGATATGAGTATACCAAAGGCGACGGTATGTGTACTGTCAAGTTTGCCGGTAACGTAGGTGCGGTTAAATCTGCAATCGAAGCAGGAAAAAGAGCAGCAGATGCAGTGAACGGAACATTGCAGGGAACGAAGAGTGTCAGACTTATGGCCAGACCTGCAGAAGGCATTAAAGATATGTTAATCTATAATGCAGAGAATGTAGGCGGCGAGATTGCACTGGCTAAGGGCGTAAGACCCAAGGCTACGAATCGTCCTCCTGTTCTTGTGAAGAACTGGAAGCCAAAAGAAGAACCGAAAGCTCAGGAAGCCAAAGCTGAAACACCTGAACCGCCTGTAGTTGAAGATCTTAAAGAAGATTCAGCAGAACCTGCTGAGGTTAAGGTAGAGCCTGTAGAGGAAGCTCCGGTAGAGGAAGCTCCCGCAGAGGAAGCTCCGTTAGAGGAAGCTCCCGTAGAGGAAGCTCCGTTAGAGGAAGCTCCCGTAGAGGAAGCTCCTGTAGTGGAAGAGCCGGCACCGGAAGTCGAGATAGTTGAACCGGCACCGGTAGAGGAAGCTCCTGCAGAAGAGCCTGCTCCCCCAGCTGAAACTCCTAAAAAGAAAACATCAACAGGAAAGAAGAAATCCAGGAAAAAGAAAAAATCTGACGAATAATCAGAGATCCTGATTTCTATTGTATTACCGCCGGACAGGCAGTAATGTCTGTCCGGTATCATAAAGATGAGTAATTCATCGAATGAGGATCTTATGAACGACTACAACAACGTTTTAACTGGTTTTTCTGAACTGATAAAGAATGAAGAGTACAGGCCTTATGTTGGCGATCTGAAGCTGGGAGTCGATCTGGGAACGGCAAATATTGTTCTCTCAGTTGTCGACTCTGAGAATACTCCGATAGCAGGAGCCACTTATCCTTCCACTGTTGTGCGGGATGGAATCGTTGTGGATTTCCTGGGAGCATCCAGAGCGGTCAGAAACATGAAGGCCGGCCTGGAAGAGATGATGGGTGTCAACTTTTATGAGGCAGCCACAGCGATTCCTCCGGGAATCATTTCAGGAAATGTAAAAGTAATTTCCAATGTCGTAGAATCTGTCGGGTTGGATGTTATCAATGTTATTGATGAGCCGACTGCAGCTGCTTCCGTGCTTGGTATTAAAGACGGTGCGGTGGTGGATGTGGGTGGCGGCACTACCGGAATCAGTATTCTGAAAGGCGGAGAGGTTATTTTTACGGCAGATGAGCCTACAGGCGGCACGCACATGTCGCTGGTTCTGGCCGGAAGTCTCGGATGTTCTTTTGAGGAAGCTGAAAGAATCAAGAAAGATCCCAAACAGGAAATGCTGGTGTTCCCGGTGGTGAAGCCGGTAATCGAGAAGATGGCTGCGATTGTGGCCAGATTTATTCAGGGTTATGATGTGGATGTAATCTATGTTGTCGGTGGTGCATGCAGCTTCAAGAAGTTTGAAGAGGTATTTGAAAGCCGGATCGGAGTACAGACCATCAAACCCAAAGAACCCTTACTGGTAACTCCTCTGGGAATAGCAATGAACTGTAATAAGCAATAGGTGACATAAATGATGAATAAAATTGA
>CACXGS010000153.1 GCA_902767195.1 uncultured Lachnospiraceae bacterium
AATATATTGGGCTGTACGGTAGATGAGGGAATCATGCGATTGGAAAAATATCTGGATGATGCCATGATGGCCGGTCTGGAGACCGTTCGAATTGTCCACGGAAAGGGGACCGGTGCTCTTAGAAAAGGAATCCATGAATATCTTCGCCACCAGCCCTATGTCAAGTCTTATAAACTGGCAGAATTAGGAGAAGGTGACTCCGGGGTTACCGTCGTCACCTTCCGATAATTTACCAGTAATGCCGGTGCAGCTGGCCCTGTTTCTCCAGCTGCCCGAAGCCCTGCTGCCTCAGGGCCTCATAGAGGATTACGGAAACCGCGTTGCTGAGATTCAGCGACCGGTTTTCTTTTACCATGGGAATCCTTACCGATGTCTCCGGATATTGAAGGAGCAGTTCTTCAGGAATCCCTGCACTCTCCTTACCGAAGACCAGATAGCAGTTATCCTCGTAGGAAACCTCTGCGTAAGTCTTCCTGGCTTTCGTCGTAGCCATGTATAGCTTTGCCCCCGGATTCTTCCGGAGAAAATCGTCAAAGTCCTTATATATTCTCACATCCAGCTTGTCCCAGTAGTCCAGGCCGGCTCTTTTTAACATCTTGTCATTGATCTGAAAACCCAGAGGTTCAATCAGATGGAGAACCGAGCCGGTAGCGACACAGCTTCTTCCGATGTTTCCGGTATTGGCCGGAATCTCCGGCTCCAGCAGTACGATATGTACCATCAGAAGGCCTCTTTTCTGAGCTTGATGATAAAGGTCCCCAGTCTTGCGAGGGCAACCTTCAGCTCTTCGATGGAATAAGCGTAGGAAATCCTGAGGAAGCCTTCCCCGCAGTCACCGAAAGCGGTACCCGGTACCACGGCAACCTTCTCTTCGTGGAGAAAACGGGTAGCGAATTCTTCCGAGCTCATCCCGAATTCCTTTACACTGGGGAACAGATAAAAGGCTCCTTCCGGCTCAAAACACTTAAGTCCCATCTCTTTAAACCGCTCCATAAAGTAGCGTCTTCTCTGATTATAGGAAGTACGCATCATCTGCACGTCTTCCTCCCCGTTGTTCATACATTCCACAGCAGCATACTGGCTGTTGGTAGGCGCGCACATAATAGCAAACTGGTGAATCTTCACCATCTGCTCAAGGATCAGCCGGGGTCCGAAAGCGTAACCCAGCCTCCATCCTGTCATTGCAAATGCCTTGCTGAATCCGTTGATTACTATCGTCCTCTCTCGCATTCCCGGAAGGGATGCGATAGATACATGATCCGCGCCGTAGGTCAGCTCGGAATAGATCTCATCAGAGATGACAAAAAGATCTTTCTCCACACAGATCTTTGCGATAGGCTCAAGATCTTCCTTTGTCATGATGGCGCCTGTGGGATTATTGGGATAGGACAGGATGAGAATCTTGGTCCTGTCAGTGACAGCCCCCATCAGCTCTTCCCCGGTCAGCTTAAAACGGTTCTTCTCCTGAAGATCGATGGTTACCGGCACACCATCTGCCAGCTCAATACATGGCAGATAGGATACATAGGCGGGAAGAGGCAGAATCACTTCATCCCCGGGATCCAGCATGGCCCTCAGGGCCAGATCAATTCCCTCGCTGCCGCCCACGGTGATCAGCATCTCCGTGGCGGGATCATAATTCAGGTTATATTTGCGGAAAATATATCTTCCGATCGCCTGGCGCAGTTCCAGAAGACCGGCATTGGAGGTATAGAAAGTCCTTCCATGTTCCAGAGCATAGATGCCCTCCTCCCGGACATGCCAGGGAGTATCAAAATCCGGTTCACCCACACCGAGGGAAATGGCTTCCGGCATCTCCTGAACCACATCAAAGAACTTGCGGATGCCCGATGGTTTGATATGAACCACTTTCCTGGACAGAGGGTCTCTCATAATGTCACCTTCATTCTGTTACTCCTGGAACGCTCCAGGAAGATTACGCCATGGTCTTTATATTTCTTAAGAACAAAATGCGTTGCGGTACCCGAGACGGCTTCCAGGGTAGACAGCTTGGTGGATACGAACATGGACACCTCTTTGAGGGTCTTTCCCTCCAGGAAGACCACGAAATCGTAGGCGCCGGACATAAGATAAAGAGACTTCACCTCCGGGAAATTGGTAATCCGTTCCGCCAGCTTCTCAAAGCCCTGTCCTCTCTGCGGAACAACGCGGACTTCGATGAGGGCCGTCACCTTCTCCGTATCCGTCTTGTCCCAATTGATCAGGGTCGGATAGCCGCAGATTACCCCGTCTTTCTCCATCTTTTCTATCTCTTCCAGGACAAATGCTTCGTCGGTCCCCAGCATGATAGCCAGGTCATGAAGATCGATCCTGCTGTTCTTTTCTAACATATTTAAAATCTCGGTTCTCATATATCTCTGTCTCCTTGTCTATCATTCACTCTTTTCTCGTAAAATCCATCGGTAATATTCGTCGGTTTTGGGCGGTTCCAGATACCGGATCTCCTCATCATAGCGGACGATCCGGGCGTTAGAATCTGTCGTTCTTCCGATGATTGCAGCCGGAATTCCTTTATCCTCAAGCAATTCTCTCATCCGCTCACCGTTCTCACAGAGCATCAGTACACATCCTCCGGACAGGAGAACATAAGGATTCAGATGATAGAATTCACAGACTTCCACAGTATGCTGCCGTATCGGAATGGCGGACATCCTAACATCCAGTCCCACCCCGGCCGCACCGGCAAGTTCCCATAAACCTCCGAATATTCCGCCCTGGCCGGCTATGTGCATCATGGCCGGAGGGCATTCCCGGGCCGCTTCAGCAACCGGGCCGTAGAGATAATCATCATAGAGAAATGCCGCCTCACTGATAAAATAATCCGGATACCGGGTCAGCAGCTCTTCTCTTCCTTCCCGGGCTATGACGGCAGTCCCTTCCCGGGCCGCATGTCCCGCCATGACCACCGACAGGGGCTCTGCCGAAAAGTCATGGAAATACTTCGTCTCACCAATGCCGGATGCCGTGACCAGAAAATTCTTCACCGAAGGGGAAACCGAAGCCTGGCAGCCGGCTACTATCACTCCACATTCCTGAGTATGCCGGTCAATCTCATGGATCAGGC
>CACXGS010000154.1 GCA_902767195.1 uncultured Lachnospiraceae bacterium
GGACAGTTAAAATATTGTAAACAACTTTCCTTTAGGCTATTATGATGGTATGAAGATAAAACTACCGGAAAATGCAAAAAAGATTTTAGATACCATGCATGAGGCTGGATTTGAGGCTTATGTTGTCGGCGGCTGCGTAAGAGATGCCATATTGGGAAGAGAACCGGGAGATTGGGACATAACAACCAATGCTGTCCCGGCTGATATAAAGAGACTTTTTAAGAGAACTATTGATACGGGCATTGAACACGGTACAGTGACAGTCATGTTTGGAAAGGAAGGATATGAGGTCACTACCTATAGAATAGATGGGAAATATGAGGATTCCAGGCATCCAAGCGAAGTAACCTTTACAAAGAACCTTGTTGAGGACATGAAGCGAAGAGATTTTACCATCAATGCAATGGCCTACAATGAGCAGGAAGGGCTTATCGATAAGTTTGGCGGAATTGAAGACATTAATAACAGACTGATCAGATGTGTTGGAGAGCCAAGGGAGCGGTTTTCAGAGGATGCGCTCAGGATCATGCGGGCAGTCAGGTTTTCAGCTCAGCTTGATTATGATATAGAGGAGAGCACTAAAAAAGCAATAAAAGAGCTTTCTCCGACACTTGAAAAGATAAGCGCTGAGAGAATACAGGTAGAGCTTGTCAAACTTCTTTTGTCAGATCATCCTGACAGAATAAGGACAGCTTATGAACTTGGAATAACAAAGGTGATATTGCCTGAATTTGATGATTGCATGAATACTGAGCAGAACAATATCCACCATGCATATTCTGTGGGTGAACACATTATACAGACTCTTTTAAATATACGAGCCGACAGAGTTTTACGGTTGACCATGCTGATGCATGACATCGCCAAACCTGCTACAATTACAGTAGATGATGAGGGCGTGAGCCACTTCTATGGTCATGACATCAAAGGCGTTGAGATGGCCAGGGCAATATTTCACAGGCTGAAGTTTGACAGGAAGACCATGGATCAGGTTTGCAACCTTATCAGATATCACGATGAGAGATACCCGGCGACGGCCAGAAATGTCAGAAGGGCAATGAGCAGGGTAGGAGTGCAGGATTATCCACTTCTTTTGGAAGTGAGGGAAGCAGATACCCTTTCTCAGAGTGATTATAAGAGAGAACAGAAGCTTGATCTTTTGGAGCAAACTAAACAGATTTATAAAGAAATCCTGGAAAAAGGGGAATGCATATCCCTTGGAGACCTGAAAGTCAGCGGAAAGGATCTGATTGATCTGGGGATAAACCCGGGCAAACAGATAGGTAATGTACTTCATGCGATGCTTGAGGATGTGCTTGATAATCCCGAGCATAACACCAGGGAGTATTTGCTAGAGCCGGAGCGCCTAAGAAATGTATTTTTGAAGGATCAGTGAGAAAGGGCTTTAAGTGAACGGAAGTAAAACGATAATAAAAACGATATTGGCATTTGTTCTTTCCCTGAGCACACTCTTTTCCCTGTCTGGTATCAGAGCGTCAGCCACCACTGCCATTGGAAAGGTGAATATTTCCATGCTTGGTAAGTATGATTCGGCAGACACCGCAACAATAAGGGCTGTGGATACTGAAAATAAGACCATCAAATTCAGGAATCATGCGCTTGGAAAGGACTACACACTTAGCTATGACAATACCAGCATGATCTATGATGCATATGGAAGTGCCTTGTCGGCAAGTCTTTTAGAGGTGGGCCAGATTGTAGACGTGACCTTTTTAAAGAGTGCCAAGAAGATCACAACGTTAAACGTCAATAAGGATGCGTGGTATATAGACAGCACAAGGGATCATGACCTGGTAAGGAATGATGGGACCGCTGTTGTAAAGGGATCCGTATACAAGATTGATCCGAGAACAATGGTACTTGCAGATAATAAGGCAGCCCTTGCGGAGGATGTGCTTTCTACAGACAGTATTTCTGTAAGCGGAGTGGGTAAGGATATATACAGCGTTGTAGTTACCGGTGGACACGGGTATGTAAGTCTTTCTTCAGATGTGGTTGAGAACCAGAGTCTCGTCGGAGCGTGGCTTGAGCTTGACAACACGGTAATCCACAAGATATCTCCCAATATGCTGCTGAGTGCACCAGAAGGTGACTATAATCTTCAGATAATCGGAAACGGCGCAAACTATCAGTCGAAGGTCAATGTAACAAGAAATCAGGAAACTGTTATAGATACAAGTAATGTAACTATTGCAAAGCCCAAGGAAGGACTTGTTACTTTTGATATTGTTCCTGATACAGCTGAGGTCTTTGTGGATGGCACAAGGATGCTTACCGGTGTTCCGCAGACAGTGGTTTACGGTTACCACAACCTAAAGATCATGGCGGATGGGTATGAGACACAGACCAAATATCTTAAGGTTGGTACTCCAAAATCTGTCATCAGCATAGAACTTGAAAAGAGTGAGGACGAAGAAGCAGAAGAACCAAGTGAATCGGATTCATCGGCTTCTTCATCAAGCAGTGATGCTGTAGATGTAGCAGCCAGTGCAAGTACGTCAGACAAAAAAGATATTTCTTCTGAGACAGTTGATGTATCTAAGCTAGGAAATCAGACTGTAAGCGGAAACTCATCGAATTCAGCAGAGACTTCAACTAATACTACTGCCCAGAATAAGGTGATATCATCACATAAGATTTACATCGATGAACCAAACGGAGCAGAGGTGTATTTTGATGGTAACTATATCGGAATAGTCCCGACACACGTAACTAAAGTATCGGGAACGCATGAGATCATTGTCAAAAAGGACGGGTATGAGACAAAGAGTTATCGCGTAAATATCGATGCAGAAGAAACAGATCTTAGCTATAGATTCCCCGATATGGTAAGAATCAAAAAAGAAGAACCGGCCAGGGATAATTCAGGTACTTCGCCCGGGACTGTAAGTGGAAATGATGCATCAAACAACGCATCTTCAGACGACTCCGGATCTTCAAAGGATGCTGACGCCGGATCATCAGGCCAAAGCAATGATGGTGAAGACGATTCAGGTACATCGACTTCTTCACAAAAGGATGATGCAGCTGCTTCGGAATCTACCAGTGATGGAGGCGGCGAAGCATCAACAGAGACCACTGATACAGGAGACAGTGCGTCAGTTGAGGATTTATCCGAGGAAGATAGCAGCAAGGATTCATCAGGTGGATCGTCCGGTGATTCATCGAGTGATGAAGCGGGCGATGATGGAGCTGAAGGGGGCTCGACGAAAAAAGGAAACGAGGAGGCAGGTGACGCTGCAAACACAGCATCAGCGTCACAAAGCGGCTAATGAGATTAGATAAATATTTAAAGGTAACAAGACTTATCAAGAGACGTACAGTTGCGAATGAGGCCTGTGATGCAGGCAGAGTACAGATAAACGGAAAGCCTGCGAAGGCATCGGCAGAAGTCAAGGTTGGGGACAAAATAACCATTGGCTTTGGAAACAAGGACGTAAGTGTCGAAGTATTGGATGTTCAGGAGACTATCCACAAGGAAGACGTTACTTCTTTGTATAAATACATCTAAGCAGAGACTTTATGATTCTTAAATTTACCTAAACCGGCGCATTTGTTTGACATGCGCTTGTTTACTGTATTAGAATATATTTAGGTTATTGGCGGATTGTGACCGCCTAATTAAATAATAATCAAAATGAGAGGTACATATAATGGCAAGCAGAGCACGCTACAAAAGGCGTCGTGTTCAGAATAAGGCAGGCATTGTATGGGCCAGCGTTGTTGTATTGATCCTGGTTACTGTGGTTTCTATTAAGAGCGTTGGTCTCATGAAGAAAGCTCACGA
>CACXGS010000155.1 GCA_902767195.1 uncultured Lachnospiraceae bacterium
AATTATAAGAAACAATGACAAAGTTGTAAATACAAAAGAGTACAGACTATATGCACTCTTTTGCTGTTTTTGTGAAGAAAAAAGCTGATTTTTTACAAGAACACAAGAAAAAGTTGTCCTGTTCTGCCGGCTTTCTTTGAGGCTGCTTTTCTTTTTTAGAAATGTATTGTAATATTGCACAAAAAATTCTTTAAGACTATTGATACATGAATCGAATAAATGTATAATAGCATATAGATTTTCAGGATTCCTGGTTCAGGCATCGGAAGAATCTAAAATAAATGTAATAGGAGAGATCAACATTGGGAAAGTACATTTGTAAGAGAATTATTTTGGCAATCGTCACGATCTGGGCGGTTGCTACAATTACCTTCTGCCTGATGAATCTGGTCCCCGGCGGGCCGTTTTTGTCGGAGAAGGCCATCAGTCCTGCTGCGCAGGAAGCATTGGAAGCCAAGTATAATCTGGACAAACCTTTTGGTGAGCGCTATCTCACCTATATTAAGGATGCCATGCACGGTGATTTCGGCGACAGCCTGAAACAGAGAGGCCGGACGGTTATGGGTATCATCAGTTCCAAGTTCCCGGTTTCTGCCCGGGTGGGCGGGATTGCCGTTCTTGTATCACTGCTTCTCGGAGTGCCTCTGGGAGTTCTGACCGCCTACAAGCGCGGAACCTGGGTGGACAGTCTCTTTTCAGTTATTGCTACTTGCGGTATAGCAGTCCCAAGTTTTGTAATCTGTACCCTGCTGATGTATTTCTTCGGTGTTAAGCTGAAGATCCTTCCTACACTGGGACTTTCCAGCTGGCAGAATTACATCATGCCGGTCTTTGCGCTGGCGGCTTATCCTACATCCTATATCATGCGTCTGATGAGGTCCTCCATGCTGGATGTTCTGGGACAGGATTACATGCGTACGGCAAAAGCCAAGGGTCTTTCACAGAAGAAAGCGCTGTTTAAGCACGCTCTTCGTAATGCGATTCTTCCTGTCATTACCTATTTGGGACCAATGATCGCCTACACTCTGACGGGTAGTTTTGTTGTGGAGAAGATCTTTACCATCCCCGGCCTTGGCGGAGAGTTCATCAAGGCCATCAACGGACGTGACTATACCATGATTATGGGAACGACAATCTTCCTGGCAACATTTATGATCATCATGAATGTTATCGTAGACATTATGTACAAGGTTGTCGATCCGAGAATTACCCTGAAGTAACAGCAAGGAGAGAAGAGATGAATATGAAAAAGAATCCACTCAGTCTTCAGCTTGATCTGAATCCGGATGATTTTCTCCCCGCTTCCACAGACGAGAAAGAAAATCTCGTGGTCATGCGGGAGAGCGTCAGTTTCTGGAAAGACGGCTTTCGAAGACTGAAGAAAAATAAAGTAGCTATGGTCTGTATTATTGTCATTCTGATCATTATGATCTTTGCCTTTATCGTGCCGGCCATATATCCATATACATATAAACAGCAGATTATCGGGGCTAACAATCTTTCGCCCATGACTTACTCTGCCGAGGAGCAGGCCTTGATCGACTCGGGCCAGAAAGTATTCCCGCACATTTTCGGCACGGATAAGATGGGACGTGACTATGCGATTCGTGTTATGATGGGAACCAGGATTTCTCTTCTGGTCGGTCTGATTGCCGCTGTGATCATTCTTTTTATCGGATCCATTTACGGTTCCATCGCTGCTTTTGCCGGCGGATGGGTTGATCTGATCATGATGCGTATCGTTGATATCATTTATACCATACCGGATATCCTTCTGATCGTTCTGCTGTCCTTTGCCCTGAAGGCGCCTTTAGAGCATCTGGCCAACACGCCGGGATTCGGCTGGGTCAGAGTCGTGGGAGAGAACATGATCAGTATCTTCGTTGTTTTTGCTCTCCTTTACTGGGTTGGTATGGCACGTATGGTCCGAAGCCAGATCCTGATGCTCAAGGAGTTTGAATATGTAACAGCTGCCAGGGCCCTCGGTGCTTCCGGCGGAAGGATCATCCGCAGTCATCTGCTGACCAACTGTATCGGAACATTGATTGTTACCACAACTTTGCAGATTCCTTCTTCGATCTTTACGGAGAGTTTCTTAAGTTTCTTAGGACTGGGAGTTGCTGTTCCCATGCCTTCTCTGGGAAGTCTGGCCAGTGACGCGATCAACGGCCTGAACACCCACCCGCATCTGTTGTTTATCCCTGCTATAGTGATCAGTTTGATCATCCTGAGCTTCAACCTTCTTGGTGACGGCCTCAGAGATGCCTTTGATCCGAAGCTGAAGAATTAGAGAGGTGGAGTACTATGAATGAATATCTGGTTGATATACAGCATGAACGTCTTTCTTTCTTCACACCTGCGGGGGAAGTAAAAGCGCTGAATGATGTATCTTTTAAATTAAAACAGGGAGAAGTCCTCGGAATCGTCGGAGAATCCGGTTCCGGCAAATCGGTTACAGCCTACAGTCTGATGGGTCTTACGGCCTACCCGGGTAAACTGATCGGAGGGACCATTGATTTTAACGGTCACAGGGTCAACGACATGAGTGAGGGTGAATTCCGGAAAATGAGAGGAAACGAAGTAGCCATCATTTTCCAGGATCCCATGACCAGTCTGAACCCGGTATATACCGTGGGGAATCAGATTGAGGAAGTAATCCTTTTACATACGGATAAGAATAAAAGTGAAGCCCATGCCAGAGCAAAGGAACTGCTGGAGCTTGTCGGAATCAATGAGCCGGAGAAGCGACTCAAGCAATATCCCCATGAGCTGTCCGGCGGTATGAGACAGAGAATCATGATCGCCATTGCCCTTGCCTGTGAGCCCAAGCTTCTGATCGCGGACGAGCCCACGACCGCTCTTGACGTGACCATCCAGGCCCAGATCCTTGAGCTGATTCTGGAGCTGAAAGATAAATTGGGAATGGCCATCATCATGATCACTCATGATCTGGGTATCGTTGCCAACATGTGTGAGAAGATTGCGGTTATGTATGCCGGTCATATCATCGAGTATGGCCTGACGGATGATATTTTCTATCATCCCAAACACGAGTATACCAAGGGTCTGATCCGAAGTATCCCAAGGCTGGATGCCAAGGAGCATGAACGTCTGGTTCCCATTGAAGGAACACCGGTTGATATGCTGAATCCTCCGGCAGGATGTCCTTTTGCCCCCCGTTGTGATGCCTGTATGAAGATCTGCCTTCGCGAGATGCCGCCGGTAACCAATATTACCGACGTACATTACACCCAGTGCTGGATGAATCAGAAGGAAGAGATGGAAAGGAAGGCCGCCGATGAGTAAGGAAAAGGAACGTTTAGTTGAAGTCGAACATCTGAAGCAGTATTTTCGGGCCGGCGGATTCGGAAAGAATACCAAGTATGTTCAGGCAGTGGATGATGTAAGCTTTTATATCTATAGGGGTGAGACCCTGGGACTGGTAGGAGAGTCCGGATGCGGTAAGACGACAACCGGAAGAACCATTCTCCGCCTGTATGAGCCGACGGATGGACGGATCATATATGACGGTAAAGTAATTTATGATAAAGAAAAGAAAATAGCGGAAAATATGATGCCCTACCGAAGGAAGATGCAGATTGTATTCCAGGATCCCTATGCCAGCCTGGATCCCCGTATGACGGTAGGGGATATCGTGGGGGAACCCATCGATATCCATAATCTGACCTCCTCCAAACAGGAGAGATATGACAAGATCATCGAACTGCTGAGGCGGGTCGGTCTGAACTCGGAACATGCCAACCGTTATCCCCATGAGTTTTCCGGCGGACAGAGACAGAGAGTCGGAATCGCAAGGGCTCTGGCAGTAGATCCGGAGTTCATCGTCTGTGATGAGCCCATATCTGCCCTTGATGTTTCCATCCAGGCGCAGGTAATCAACATGTTTGAAGACCTTCAGGAGAGCATGGGTCTGACCTATCTTTTCATCGCCCATGACCTTTCCGTGGTCAAGCACATTTCCAACCGGATCGGTGTTATGTACCTCGGTAAAATGGTGGAACTGGCGGACAGCTATGAGCTGACCATGCACAGTATGCATCCCTACACCCAGAGCCTGATTTCCGCAATTCCGATTGCTGATCCAATCCAGGCCCGCCAGAGTAAACGTATTGTCCTGGAGGGAGATGTGCCCAGTCCGCTGAATCCGCCTTCCGGCTGCCGGTTCCGGACAAGGTGTCCCTATGCAGATGAACAATGTGCCTGTGAGGTCCCCGAGTTCAAGGAAGTGAAACCGGGTCATTTTGCAGCATGTCATCATCTGGACAAGTGCAACTGATGTCTGAAAAGACTGCAGTGTTTTATTTAGAATGAGTTCCATGTTTTATGGTTCTTATAAATGTCCGGAAAACGGGCATAATACATTTTCTACAAAAAAGGAGGAGAAAAATGAAGAAATTACTTGCTGTAATGCTTGCTGTAGTTCTGGCAATGGGACTTGTCGGATGCGGCGGCGGTTCTGAGGGCGGCTCCGGAAGCGAGAAAGAGCTGAAGGTTCAGGTAGGACCCAATCCGGAGACGGTAGATCCTGCATTGAACAGCGCTGTTGACGGCGGAAATATGATCCTTCATGCCTTTGAATGTCTGCTGACAGTAGGGCAGGACGGAACACTCCAGCCCGGATGTGCAGAGACATGGGAGACATCAGAGGATGGCCTTACCTGGACATTCCATCTGAGAGATGGACTGAAATGGTCTGACGGCACAGATCTGACAGCAGAAGACTTTGTCTACAGCTGGCAGCGTGTCTGCGATCCCCAGGTTGCAGCTCCCTATGCAGAGACCGTTCTGCAGATGGTAAAAGGTTACGATCAGGCTATCAAGGGCGATCTTGAGGCACTGGATGTAGTAGCTGAAGATCCCCAGACACTGGTTGTACATCTGTCCAATCCGTGTACATATTTCGGAGGACTTGCTGCATTTGCTACTCTGAGCCCGGTTCAGAAAGCAACCATCGAGGCTAATGGAGACGCATGGGCAACAACTCCTGAGACATATGTCAGCAATGGTCCCTTCTACATGACAGAATGGGAGCAGGGTTCTCATATTACATTTAGCAAGAACCCCTACTACTGGAACAAAGATGCCGTTAAGCTTGACAAGCTGACTTTCATGCTGATCGAGGATGCCAATGCTGCTTACAGTGCATATCAGACTGGCGAGATCGATATGATCAAGGATGTTCCTACTGAGGAGATCCCCAGCCTTGAAGGCAATGAAGAATTCCATGTTGAGCCGATCATCGGAACCTATTATCTCAACCTGAACTGCAAGAAGAAAATGTTCAAGGATGAGAGAGTACGTAAAGCGCTGAGTCTTGCTATCGACCGTAAATATGTTGCCGAGACCATTATGCAGGGAACATATTCACCGGCCGGAAGCTTCATCGGACCAGGCTGGCTGGATACAGACGATTCTGAGTTTGAGAAGAATGCAAACGGCGGAAAGCCTTACATCGATATCGACAATTACGAAGCGAATCTTGAGGAAGCAAAGAAGCTTATGGCTGAAGCAGGTTATCCGGATGGCAAGGGATTCCCGGAGATTACTTATTCCACCAACGACTCCGGATACCATAAGCCGGTTGCCGAGTATCTCCAGGAAGCCTGGGGCAAACTTGGTGTCAAGGTTAAAGTTGCAACCGTTGAGTGGGGATCCTTCACACCGATGCGTCGTGACGGAGAATACGAGGCAGCAAGAAACGGCTGGGTAGGAGATTACAGTGATCCTTCCAACATGCTTGACCTTCTCTGCACCGATAACGGAAACAACGACGGTAAGTTCTCCAACAAGCAGTATGATGCTGCAATGGCATTATCCAGAAAGACTGTAGATCCTACAGAGAGATCTCTTGCCCTTCACAAGGCTGAGGATATCCTTATGGAGCATGCAGGCTGTGTACCGGTAGCATACTATAATGACTTCTATATGCAGAGCCCGAAGATTACAGGATCCTGGCATTCCACCACAGGATACTGGTACTTCATGTATGCAGATATCGCCGAGTAATCGGATCATACAGGAAAAACAATAACAGGCAACCAAAAAGGAACGTCTTCGAAAGACGTTCCTTTTTTGCTGCATTATGATTTAGAAGAGGAGAAATGCAAAAGTATAATCTCTGAAATCCTCAAAATGCAAGATTTCGTGAAGAATAATACATGTTGAGAGTGATTGAGAGTAATAAGAATCTGAAAGTTCACTGTTATTGTAACATTCTATACTCATAGTGGAAATAGAAAAAGTTGTGCAGATTAGTATAATATAGACAAGATAAAACATGTAAAAAAAGAAAAATAATTGCTGTAAAAAAAGACTGCCGAAATAATTGTTCGGCAGTCAGGTTCATATTGTCTCATCCATAGTTTTTAAGCATGTTTTCGATCCGGTAGTCCAGCTGTCTTTCAGGCTCTGCAATATCCCACAGATAGTGAGCATCCGAATTGTGAAGCCACGGTTTATCTTTAAGGGACGGGTGCTTTTCCATGATATCATCATAGAATCCGAGGTGGTACAGCTCAAAGAAGGGAAAATCAACATCTTCCGGTACTGTGCCCATGATGGCAAGAAGGCTGTTGGCGCTCCGGTCTATGTGGGAAGGAAAGAATATTCCTCCATACTGCTTCATAAGATCCGGAAGCTCAGAAAAAGAAACACCGCTTGCTGTAATAAGAAGCTTGTCAATATTTCCTATAGGCCTGTCATCCTCATCGACAATAATCTGGTCGCCAAACACATCCGGCCGGTTTTTTACCGGCGGCATGGTGGAAAAGACATAGGAATCAAAATCCATAGCCTGTTCCAGGGTAGGAAATAAGCAGACAGCATGTATTTCCTCGGAAGTGTTGATCTCCATCCCCGGTATTGCACGGATTCCGGCTCTTTTAGCGGCCTTCATGAAAGCTGGACAGTTTCTGGAACTATTGTGATCGGTGAGTGCGATTACATCCAGTTCCTTAAGCATCGCCATATTTACGATGTTGTTCACGGTCATGTCATTATCTCCGCAGGGAGAGAGGCATGAATGCATGTGAAGGTCGTAGGTCATGAGGGTCTCCTTAAATTGCATCGAATATCATTTTGGCGGTCTCGAATGCGGGCAGCCTGGAACATAACACAGCGATGTCCTGCTGACCGGCTTTTTTCATCATTTCATCGTCCGGTCTTACTCCGTCACACAGCACGATGCAGGCAACATCCGCAAGGGAAGCGACCGCCACGGAATTCATGTTTCCCATGACAGTGACCCAGGCACATCCTTCCGGTGCACGGCCCATGGCAAAGCTTAAAAGATCACAGCAATAAACACTGCTGATATCATTGGTCAGTGCCTCATCACCCGCGACGATTTCAAAACTGCATTTTGCAGCTGTATCCTTTACGTTCATCTGTCTTCTCCATTTTTATTGAAATTCTTGATCTTTTTTAATTTAGATGGTCTTCTTCCCATTCCGATACCGGAAATCTTGGAGAGCAGATCAGCAATCTGCTGAACCTCATCTCTCAGAACAAAGACACAGGCGTTTTCTGTGGAATATCCTCTCACGATATCCTCTGCCAGAGCACGGCAGGAAGGGGATCCGCAGGATCCGCAGTTGAGTCCCGGGAGCTTTTCCGTAAGACGTTCAATCTCCTCCATCATGGCAAAGGCTTTTTCCATATCCGGATCCAGCTCCATAACGGGGTTGTATTCCATCTCTGAATTCCACCGGTATTCTTCCGGAACGATTTCCTCCGGAATGATATTCTTGTACGGAGGCAGATATTTTCTCAGGGACTTAAGCTTGACTTTGGCAATAAAAGGATTCTCCACTGTGAAGACACCGCCTACACATCCGCCGGGACATGCATTCAATTCCACAAACTTAATGTCGTTAAGCTTTTCATCCTCCATTTCATTCAAAACCTTGATACAGTTTTCAATACCGTCGGCAGCAAGATAGGAATCTGTCAGTAACGCTGCAGCTTCTCCTCCGGAAGAACCCCAGCTTATCCCGACACGGCCGCTGGATACATCAAAGGCATCGTCAATCTTGGGCATGACGCCCACGAGTCTTTTGTATACATCTTTTATAGAAACAACAGCATCAATATTGCTCTTTTCCAGACCGATGGGAGAGTAGATGCTTGATGCTTTCGCTGTGCAGGGGGATATAAAAACAGTCCCGATCTGATCAGCCGCAAGCCCTGTCTCTGCCATGGCTTTCTCCCGGGCGAGCTTACCCGCAAGTTCCGCAGGCGTTAGCAGCGGAAGCAGGTTATCAATAAGATCCGGGAAACGTATCCGGATCAGTCTGGATATTGTCGGACAGGCAGAACTGATCAGAGTTATATCCGGATCAGAGTTCTTAATGTATTTTCTTGTGGCATCGGAAACAAGCTCCGCCGCCTGAGCAACTTCAAATACGTCATCAAAACCAAGCTTGCGAAGTCCTTCCACGACAATCTCCGGACCGTCAAGATTATTGAACTGGGCATAGAGAGACGGGGCAGGAAGTGCAATAGTATATTGATACTGATTAAGGATATCAAGACTCTGACACACAGCAATCTTCGCATGATGAGGGCATACCCTTATACACTCGCCACAGTCAATACAGCGTGCAGAGAGAATCCTGGCCTTGCCATTCTCTACTCTGATCGCACTGGTGGGGCATCTCTTTATACAGTTGGTACATCCAAGACATTTGTCCTTGTCAAGAGTAACGCTATGCGTAAAATCAGCCAAATCGACACCTCATTTCACTGGTTTAAGATCTTCATCCTCACGGTAGTCCCTACTCCCAGTTCTGTTTCAATCGTTATTTCATCCGAATTGCGCTTCATGTTGGGCAGGCCCATTCCGGCGCCGAAACCAAGATTCCTTACCTGGTCTGTAGCCGTGGAAAAACCGTCCTGCATGGCCTTTTCGATATCGGGAATACCGGGACCGGTGTCAGCCAGGGTCAGGTTTATTTCCTTGGAATCTACATCTGCGGTGATATGTCCGCCGTTGGCGTGGATTACCATGTTGATCTCACCTTCATAAAGAGCGATGGAGACTCTCCGGATGACACTGGGAGGAAACCCGAGTTTTTTCATCTTCTTTTTAAGATCGCCGGATGCTTCGCCGGCTCGTGTAAAATCGTCACCTGGAACGTCATAATTAAATGTCATTTTTTTCTCCTCCGCGAATTCCTTTCTCGTAAAGGAGACCGCAGGCGCAAAACATGGTATGTTCTGTCTTAAGAATACAGATATCCCGGTCTTCTGCCAGATCGATAACGGCTTCCTGGGGATCCTTGCCCCTTACCAGAATCACACACTTCATGTCCATCATCTCAGCAGTCCTCACAGCCTGGGTATTAATAAGGCCTGTCAGGAGTACGGCCTGATCCTTTACAAATGCAAGCACATCGCTCATCATGTCGCTTCCGCAGGCATGAGCTACTTCCTGATCAAGCAGTTCATCATTGCCGTACAAAAGTTCCGCGTCAAGTATCTCGATTATATCCCTTACTGTCATAATATCCGGCCGCGCTGTCGATCTTACGGCCCTTCCCCCTTTCTGGGTCTTCTAATGGATTACAGGTGTATACCATTAAATATATCAAAGGAAGACAATAAAAGCAACAGGAATGCTATGGTTGTCCGGACTTGCATGGAAAGCGGATTATACAGGTTTATGAACATTGAGGCAAATGAATTAATAGTAATAGGATGTTGATACTTGAGGGCTTGTCTGATATATTATAAGAGTGAATATATGTCTTTTGATATTTATATTTAACAACCACAAATCGATCTAATATCTATTTATTAAGGAAGAGAGGACCCCACTATGGCAAAATCGAGTACTAAAGTACCATTTCAGGGCACTCCGGAGCAGGAAAAAGCTCTTCTTGAAGTAATAGACCGCCTTAAGGATCAAAGAGGTGCGCTCATGCCCATACTTCAGGAAGCGCAGGATATATACGGATACCTGCCCCAGGAAGTGCAGCAGATTATCGCAAAAGGCCTTAACATTCCTTTTGAAGAAGTCTATGGAGTTGCGACATTCTATTCGCAGTTTACCCTTAACCCCAAGGGCAAGTACAAAGTATCCGTATGTCTCGGAACTGCATGTTATGTAAAAGGTTCCGGTGAAGTGTACGCAAGACTCGCGAAAGAGCTCGGAATCGAAGGTGGAGAATGTACCGCCGATATGAATTTTTCACTGGAAGCATGCCGCTGTGTCGGTGCCTGCGGACTGGCGCCGGTCATCATGATCAACGAGGAAGTTTACGGACGTCTGACACCGGATGATGTCCCGAAGATCCTGGCTAAGTATAAGGAAGCTTAATATGCAGGAACTTTCCATGAATGTGCTTGACGTGGCCGAGAATTCCATGAGGGCGCAGGCCAAGAATGTGACCATTAAGGTTGTTGAAGATTCGGCTGCGGATATTCTTTCTGTCCTCATTGAAGATGACGGCTGTGGAATGACAGAAGAGCAGGTGGCTCAGGTTACGGATCCCTTTTTTACAACAAGGACCACCAGAAAGGTCGGTCTGGGGATTCCATTGTTTAAGATGGCGGCGGAGATGTCCGGAGGAGAGTTCTCAATCTCATCGGAACCTGGTGTCGGAACAAAAACCTGCGCAACATTCGGACTGACAAACATAGACCGTATGCCTCTCGGAGATATGGCATCTACAGTTCAGTTACTGATCTGCAGCCATGAAGATGTGAATGTGATGTACACTCATATCGTGGACGGGAGAGAGTTTTTTGTTTCCACGGATCAGCTTAAAGAGGTTCTTGAGGGAGTATCTTTGGAGACTCCTGAGATCAGGATATTCGTAGGAGAGTATTTGAAGGAAAATATCGATGCATTGTACACTGACGAGGAGGAGTAGATAATGAAGAGCTTAGCTGAGCTTAAAGCATTAAGAGATAAGGCTCGCAATAACATGGGAATGAGGGAAGATGCTCCCGATAACACCCGTATCGTAGTAGGAATGGCAACCTGCGGTATCGCAGCCGGAGCACGTCCGGTCCTTAATTCATTTGTCAATGAGGTTGCAAAGCGCGGCCTTCAGAATGTAACCGTGTCCCAGACGGGATGTATCGGCATCTGTCAGTTTGAGCCTGTGGCAGAAGTGTTTGAACCCGGTAAAGAGAAGGTTACTTATGTTAAATTAGACGCTGAAAAAGCTCAAAAGATTGTTGTGGATCACATCGTTAACGGAAATGTAGTTACCGAATATACAATCGGCGCCGTAAATGCCGCGAAATAAGGAGGAAATAGTATGTATCGTTCACATGTACTTATCTGCGGCGGAACCGGATGCTCGTCATCGGGCAGCATGAAAATCCAGGAAGTCCTTGAGAAAGAGCTGAAGGCTCAGGGACTGGAAGAGGAAATTGCCATAGTCCGCACAGGTTGTTTTGGTCTCTGCGAGAACGGTCCTGTTATGATTGTCTATCCCGAAGGATCTTTCTATTCTCGCGTGACACCTGAGGATGTCAAAGAAATCGTATCAGAGCATCTGCTGAAAGGCCGTATCGTACAGCGCCTTCTCTACAAGGATTCTGTCGATGCTGAAAATGATACCATTAAATCTCTGGATAAGACTCCTTTCTATGAGAAACAGAAGAGAGTCGCGCTGCGTAACTGCGGTATCATTGACCCAGAGATTATTGATGAATATATTGCCTATGACGGCTATCAGGCTCTTGGTAAGGTTCTTACCGAGATGACCCCTGAAGAAGTTATCGAAACACTGAAGGCTTCAGGTCTGCGCGGCCGTGGCGGTGCCGGATTCCCGACCGGCGTAAAATGGTCCTTTGCTGCAGTGCAGCCAGGTCCTGAGAAATATGTATGCTGTAATGCCGACGAAGGTGATCCCGGTGCATTCATGGACCGTTCTGTCCTTGAAGGCGATCCCCATGTTGTTATCGAAGCTATGATCATCGCCGGTTACGCCATCGGCGCTCATCAGGGTTATATCTATGTACGTGCCGAGTATCCCATCGCTGTTAAGCGTCTGAAGATCGCCATCGGCCAGGCTAAGGAATACGGCCTGCTCGGCAAGGATATTCTCGGATCCGGATTTGATTTCGACCTGGATATCCGTCTCGGAGCCGGCGCTTTTGTCTGCGGCGAGGAGACAGCTCTTATGACCTCCATCGAAGGCAAGCGTGGCGAGCCCAGACCCAGACCGCCGTTCCCGGCAGTTAAGGGTCTCTTTGAGAAACCTACCATTCTTAACAACGTTGAAACATATGCCAACATTCCCCAGATCATCCTGAAGGGAGCAGACTGGTTTGCTTCCATGGGAACAGAGAAGTCCAAGGGAACCAAGGTATTCGC
>CACXGS010000156.1 GCA_902767195.1 uncultured Lachnospiraceae bacterium
GGAGCTGCGGAAAAGCTGAAAGCTACCCCGCCTACCTGCTGGTCGGTGAAAGAAATGTAACCTGCTTTCCTGCGGAGAGCTGCCGGAAGCATGCGATGGATAAAACTCATCACGATCCGTGCATTTTCTTCGAATTCTTCCCGCTTCCACGATTCGCAAACCAGGTTGATCCCGCTGGTCTCTCCGAGCATACTCCGATAAGCCAGGCGGACCAGCCGGCCGATCTTTTCCGATAACCTGCTTTTCCAGATCAGAGGGATCAGTTCCTCCTCGGACGGAGGATCCAGATCAGCAGGCGCAAGATCCTGACCCCGGGCCTCTCCCCATTCCGGCAGGGGAGCCAGATAAAGGCCGGGATCCGGCTCTGTGCCCATCTGGTACAGACGGACATTCTTATTCTGCCGGCCATCCTTACCGGATTCACAGGGTATCCCCCATGCTCTCACAAATCCAGCTGCTTTGCTGTAGAGGAGCATCTCGACAGGGACCCGGTGCCGGGTATCTACATCAAGGCCTGCGGCAATCTTCTCCATCTCCCTGATCGTATCTCTTTTTCCGGGTGAGGAGGTTGCAACAAGCCCCCACCCCAGGCCGTTCCCGGTCAGACTGTGGTCAGACCAGGTATATTCATGTCTTGGGATGCTTATACTCATTCAAGCCACCCCCTCTCCTGCATGTATTTCATGACCATCCACAGAACCGGATCTTCTATGCGCATCGGACGCACCGGTCCGACAGCCTTCACCACTTTCTGTGCACCGTCCATCTCTTCCTTGGTCTCGCAGCCTAAAGCGGACATGGCAAACAGGCTGCTCTCTTTATAATCCGCCAGATTTCTCTGCAGGCGGAACACTTTCTGGTCAAAGATCTGCTTCAGGATGTCCTGCCTCAGGAAATGGTGGTCCGTGTTGATAAAACCGGTACCGGGCTGGTTCCTCTCAAACAGCAGGCTGCTCCCTGTGTATTCGAGGATCTCCCCCAGATCTTCCAGCAGGTCGCTCTTGGCTATGGTCAGAGCCATATATTTCCGGGACAGTTCCGGTTCTCCCAGCATGCTGCGGAAATTATCCATGACCGTCTCAACACGGCGTTCCGTCAGATAGCCGGCCCCGCCCTTGCTGGCGATCAGAAAATCATCCTGGTTCATCAGCTGCTTGCCGTTCTCATTGCTGAGCCGCTGGATATTACTCTGCTCCTGCCTGGTCATAACGTGAAGTCCGGAGAGGATCGTGCTCTCATCGGGCACCACGCTGGTGATCAGGGAATGCTCCAGATGCATCTGGGCCGGATCCACCAGATAGATATAGCCATCCATATGGCGGACAAAGCCGGTGCGGCCGTTGCCGACCGCCTCTCCCAGAAGTTCCCCTGCCACATCATAGATCGCGACGATCAGGGGCAGGACCTTGTCATCGATCCGGTATGTCATCTCCAGAAAGAGCGGTTTTCGGAAAGTCTTGCTGGTAGACTCCGGACAGATGCCGTAGAGATACAGTCTGTCCGCATTCCGGTCCATCTCCAGCTTGTAGTCGTCCACCACGGAACCGGCGGAACTTCTGACAAAGAGATTCTCCCGCTGCATAGCCTCGTAGCCGTTCATGACCAGCGAGCACAGATAAACGGTCTTCCCGGAGGCTACGCTCCCCGCAAGACCTATCCTTATCATATCATATTTGAAAAAATGATGGGGTAATATATTGTGGCAGAAAGGACAGACCATTGTGTTGGAAAAGACGGTGATCGGTCCCTCATCCACCTGAAATGTATAGCCGCAGCTCTCCTCATTATACCGTTTGGCCGCCAGATCACGGCCGGAGGACATCAGTTCCTGGTTCAGTTCGGTGATGCTGTCGTTATCAATGATGATCCTCCTAGAGTCAATCTGTTCCTCGGGGATACCCATGGAAGACCAGAAGATCTCATAGACAGTATCTGTTTTGGGGGAAAGATAACTGCCGAGAGCCGGCGACTGGAATCTCGCGCCGTCGGCGTGGATCAGAAAACCTGCCTCATCATTGGCGATCTCCCGAAAACAATGAGGACATTTTTTTATTTTTTTCGTATCAGCCATTCTATCCTCCTGTCATCAGCAGGGCCTGCTTGCCCTGATCGAGATCTCATGCTTGGTTTCCAGAATAATGTAATAAAGAATGTCCTGGCGGATCAGGGCCTGCATCGTCTGCACACCGCTGTCCCGGCCAAAACCATCCTCCCGGATCTCAAAGGGATATTCCGTGGACCGGACCAACAGGGTAGCCGGCTCGTCCGCCGCACAGATTTCAATCCCCTGGTCCTCAATATAGTAGGTGAATTCCTTACCGGAAGGGTGCCGCCCGTGCATCATGATCTGATCAAGGGGGATCTTCCCTCTTCTTCTCTTCCCGCTTGGCAGAGTTGCCGCGCATCCGCCGAAAGCAGACCCGTGGACAATACGGAAATCACAGCATAAGGCTCTGTCAGCCAGAAGCCGCTCTTCCTCCTCCTGCCTCTGTCTCTCCTCTTCCAGACGCTGGGCCTCCTCCTCGGAAATATCTTCCGCGATATCCATAAGATATGCGTTCTGGGAGAGCCTCTCTTTATAAGAACGATAGGTCAAAAGCCCGGCCATCGCAGTAATTGCGGCTGCCAGCAGCCCGGCTTGCATGGCAATGGTGATAAACATAACACTCACACTCCATCTACAGTATAGTCTGTTTCATTTTATTCTAAGCCCCCCGTTCCGGTCAATAAAAACTGTTTACAGGATTTTGCTTTTCCCCCGAATTCATTGATTAAATGAAGAAAATATCGTACAATATCCTTAGGAATAAAGGAGGAAAACTCATGCCCGATCCATTGACCGTCACCAGAGAGTTCGAGATCACTCACATATATTCATTATACACCTATCGCTATAAAAGTGACTATTTTTTCAAAAGTGAATATCACGAATATCGGCAGCTGCTTTATATCCGGAGCGGGAGCATAGAGATTTCCTCTTCGAACGAAACGATCATCCTGCAGCCCGGCCAGCTTTTTCTGGAAGCGGCAAACGTGAGTTACTCCCTGCGCCTGGCGGGGGAAGAAACCGCCACGGTTTTCTGCCTGGGCTTTGACTGCGAGGGTGAGTCCCTGGAACTGCTGACAGCCCGCCCCTTTGTCCTGTCTGATAAAGAAAAACAGCTGATCGCCCTGATCACGGAGGAAGGCCAGCGCTGTTTCTCCTTCAGCCTCGACGCGGAAGGAACAGCCTCTCTGGAGAGGAATTATAACTGTCCTTTCGGGGGAGAACAGTTAGTCAGCGGCTATCTGGAAAGTCTTTTGATCAGTATCATGCGGGGCCGGTCCCTCTCTGACTACTCCCTGCCGGAGATCCAGAGTTCGGAGACGAACCGGATCCTCTTCCACCGGATCGTGGATTACTTCGAGGACCATATTACTGACCAACTGACGATCGAGATGCTCTGCCAGGAATTCTCCATAGGCCGTGCCCATCTCCAGCGCATATTCCGGGAATATACAGGCTATCCTGCCATCGACTATTTCTGCCGCATGCGGATCTCCAATGCCAGAAAGTATCTGCGGGAGCACGATGAGTCTCTGAAAGATACAGCCAGCGCTCTGGGTTATCATTCCGCCCACTACTTTTCCAGGCAGTTCCGGCAGTTCACCGGCATGACTCCCTCCGAATATCAGAAAAGGGTTCGTCTGGCCCGCAGCAATCCGCTCTACCAGCGCATGGACCTGGACCACAGTGACAGATAAGATTACCATAACAGGCTACAAAAAATGCCGGACTCCCGAGTCCGGCATCTTTTTATTGATCTGATGGAAGGATCTGTGGAGATTACGCCCAGAGATCCTTCGGATACAGCTTGTCCGGTCCGACCTCCTGGCTGTCGCTCCTCATCCCGGCCAGGGCATTCACGACAACTTCCTTGTCTTCCTGATAGGTCACGCCATACCATTTCTGCTCGGATTCCCTCACTTCCACGGTAGCCTTGCCTTCCTTCAGCAGCGCCTCCACGACACTGGGAAGAAAATATTCGCATTTTTCCGGGTTCTCCTTCAGGCCCTTGTCCAGGAATGCCGGGAATTTCTCTTCCAGGGCATCCATGAAACTGCGGCTGAATCCCCAGCAATTCATGGAAACCGGCGTACGGTCCGGCAAGGGATTCCAGGTTGCTCCGTCATCCAGGGTATAAGCGGCTCCCTGGCCGACCTTCTCGATCCGTGTCCGCTCCACGATCTCAGTAAGAAAATGATCCTCATCCACCGTACAGACTCCTCTGGCAACATGGCCATTCTCCGTGATCGTCTTCTCAATATGGAAGCCCACCATCACATAGCGGTAGAGGTCATCATCTTCATGGCTGATGAGATAATCATAGAGGACCGCAAAGGCCTTGGGACCGTAATAATCATCTGCATTGATCACCGCAAAAGGACCGTCCACTACGTCCTTACAACACAGCACCGCATGACCGGTACCAAACGGTTTGACTCTGCCCTCGGGGACTTCATAGCCTTCCGGCAGAACATCAAGCTCCTGGAATACATACTCCACCTCCATAAAAGGCTCGATCCTGCTGCCGATCACTTCTTTAAAATCCTTCTCGATGGCATGCTTTATGATAAATACCACTTTTTTAAATCCCGCTCTCCTGGCGTCAAACACACTGTAGTCCAGAATTGCATGACCCTGGTCGTCCACAGGATCCATCTGCTTCAATCCACCATACCGACTGCCCATCCCGGCTGCCAAAACTACCAATACAGGTTCTTTTTTCATAATCTTACCCACCTTCTTTATAAACTTTATAAATATGTATTGTGTCTTTTATTGAATAATTTTATTTTTTTGTTGTATTAAACCTAATAAAGTCCTATAATAGTAATAGGTTTTATCAGATGGGAGAAGACTCTCATCTGATAAACGCTCCGCAAAGACTCGCAAGCGAGTCTTGAATTATTTCAAGCTCAGTATCCTTTTTTACAGGGGAGGTTCTTTATGGAACAGACCAGATATACCATTCAGCAACATACCATTCACGTTAAATCAAAGATAAAGTTATCTCACGTGAATATGTATCATTGTGAATCTGATACACACAATATTGCGCCGGGCTATCCCTATTCCAAACTAATCTTTGTTCAAAAAGGATCCGGACAGATTCATTTACAGGAACAGATCATTCCTGTAAAAGAAAATGACCTTTTTATCATGAATCCTGACAAGCATCGTTTTTCCGTTTATGTGACAGATTCCCCGCTGGAATTCACCGTTCTTGGCATAGAGAATATCTACTTTGAATCGAAGGATAACAGTCCGCTCGCAACCTTCCAGCAGGTTTCATTTCTGAACGACAACTATGTCACCATTGCCAGGATGATGATCCGGGAGATAAGCAATCACCTGAATTCTTTTGAGCTGGCATGTAATTATTATATGAACCTTCTCCTCATCGAGATCGAGCGGGAGACGAATTATAATTACAGTTCTGCCAGCAAGGAAAAGAAGTCCAAGGACTGCAGATTTGTAAAGGAATATCTGGATGCCCATTACACTGAGAATATCACGCTGGATGTTCTCTCTGAAAAGAGTGAGATGAACAAGTATTACCTGGTTCATTCTTTCACGAAAACATTTGGGTGTTCCCCCATCAGCTACCTGAATGAAAAAAGGATTGAAGAAAGCAAGCGGCTCCTGGAGACAACCAATCTTTCCATCGCGGAGATTGCGGTGGAGATCGGATTTTCTTCCCAGTCCTACTTCTCCCAGTCCTTTAAAAAGAACACTTACATGACTCCGAATGAGTACCGGAGATCAACCAGGATCACCTAGGATCTTTCCGGGCAGTCCGCCCGCAGTCAGAATCTTAAGTCATCAATCTAAAGTTATCAATCTGAAAGCATCCATCTAATGAACGAATAATTCTGTCAGGACCGCAACCAGGAGACACACTGCACAGGCCGTAAAGAAAGCTGCATTCGGTCTCCAGGTTCCTCCCTGGCCTTCATCTGTCTCCGCTTTTAAGTCGGATTCCCCACTTCTCTCCAGTTTTCCGATCATCCCTGCAAACAAGAATGTTATTCCCAGAGCAATCAGAGCGAAGAGCGCTCCAATCAGCAGAAGACTCCAGGAAATCCCACCGTTCTCCATTCGAAAATCCGGTGCGTAAAGATAGTAGCCGGCAATATTCAGATTACTGAAAAACCGCACGACTCCCGTCTCCTGAAAAGCTGCCAGAAAAACGGTAAACCCATTAAATGTCATATGGAGGATGATCGTTACCAACAGGTTGTCCGTGATCATCAGCACCATGCCGAAAATGATCCCCATCAGGACCGCATAACTGATCTGATTGAAATTCATGTGCATCAAGCCGAACATAAGGGAGGATGCCAGCAACCCTTTCACGGAAGCCCCGATCCCCCGAAAGATGATCCCCCGGTAGGTAATCTCCTCCATGATCGCAGGCAGGATGGCAAACACCAGGAAGCCGATCAAAAACTCTTTTTCTCCCGTCATAAAACGTCCCTGCACATAATTGCGGGAGAATAGCTCTGCCACCCCGTTCACAAAAGCTGCCGTCACATAGACAGCCAATCCGGCCACGATCGCAGCAAGCACAGAGGGGGGCCTGAGTCTTCTTATGTGGCAGTAATCCCGAATGGAGATATCTCTCGCTTCCGCCAGGCAGAAAACAAAGGCCAGCAGAGTCTCAGAGAGCAGAAAATTCGTCTCATAGGCCTCGGGGACCAGCTTAAAGAGCAGGCCCAGCCCAAGGAAACCGAGAATGCCAATCCCGATCCAGCCATTCCATTTTCTTCTGGAATAGTAAAAACAGCAAAGGGCAATCCAGACCAACTCCCCGACAATGGTCAGGAAATGGGGGATCAGCCGGGCAAACACAGGCATGCTCGCTGTAACGAAATATATTATGATCAGACACACCCAAAACCGATTCACATCGATCCTGTTCTGATCAGACATCTGTCTTTCTAATCCCGTCATGACTGATCTCAATCTTTCTCATCTTATACAAACGGCCGATCGCACGTTTGAATTCATTCTTGCTCATTCCGAACTCTGCCCGGATATCTTCCGGTGAAGATTTATCATGATAGGGCAGAAAACCATCATTTTCTTCCAGTTTTTCAAAGATACGTCCGGCATCCACATCCATCTGAATGTGGGCACGCTGACGGAGGCCGATATTCATCTTTCCGTCCTCCCGGACAGAGATCACTCTTCCCTCGATCCGGTCTCCGATATGTAGCTTCCTGACCATCTCCTGTTTAGGTACCATTCCGTTATAAAGCTGGTCGACTGCCACGAAAGCTCCGTATTCCGGATTGAATCCGTACACGATTCCCTGCACCGGATCCTCCTCCTTATAGGGAGGATCTGTTCTCAGGAAATCATACACCTTCATGGTCGCGCAGAGCCTCTCGCTCTTATCAATATAGAGACTGACGAGATACTCATCTCCCTCTTTCACCTTCACTGTCTGCTCACTGAAAGGCAGCAGCAGGTCTTTCTCCAGACCCCACTTCAGGAAGGCTCCGATCCTGGTAGTCTGAGCCACGGGGAGAACTGCCAGTTCTCCTACCTCCAGGGCGGGTTTTGTGGTGGTTGCGATCTCACGGTCCGAGGAATCCTTATAGACAAAGACCTCGACCTGGTCGCCGACCTGAGCCCCCTTAGGCACCTGCTTTCTCGGAAGCAGCACACAGCGGTTCCGCTTGTCCGGCTTCGGCTCTGCACAAAGATAGACACCGAAATCGGTCTTATGGTCAATATATAATTTCTGGGTTCTTCCTAATTCAATCATGTTCTCTCCTGTTTAATTGCCGGCATCCTGATCTGCAAATTCCATCTTCTGCAGAGCAAGGATATCGCCATCCTGATTCTCAAATTTAATATAATCCATACCGTCACATTTTCCGGTATACACAGTAACGTGGTCTCCCGGCAAGGCTGCCTTGCGGTAATCGATTCGTATGTTCGACAAGGCAGCATCCGGCGGAAGGATCAGCTCCGTCCAGAGAGCGTAATAGGCATTATTCACATGGGAGTTGGTGTCCAGGAAAAATCTGTTAATATCAAACTCATCCGCGAAATCCCATTCTACTTCCTTTGGCAGCTTAAACTTCCTTTTCAGCGCGTCTTCCCGCTCCTCATTGACTTTTTCAAAAGA
>CACXGS010000157.1 GCA_902767195.1 uncultured Lachnospiraceae bacterium
AAGCTGACTGAGATCTGCTACCGCCCGAAAGTCTGATTTGGAAAGACGGTTCACGACCGACTGGTTCCCTTTCACGATAATATCTACAGTATCACCGCTCTCCACACTATAGGTCTTGCCGCTTTCAGTCAGTTTGTCTCCATTAATGATACTGACTCGTATATTTGCAAACCTCCTGGTTACAAGAGGATCATTACTAAAAGACACCAGAAGCCATACCAGGATAGCAATAAAGACGGAAAGAATCTTCATTCCCAGATTATTTTTTATCAGCTCTTTCATTGTTCAGCATTCCCTTCCATCTGGTAAATACATTCATGCTGCTGGAGCTTGTGGGATCCAGCAGTTTCTCTTGAAGCAGCTCCCTGAGTCCGTCCCGGTCCAGATGCCGGTAAAGCTTGCCGTCTCTGGCCACAGATACTGCTCCGGTTTCCTCGGACACAACTACTGTCACACTGTCGGACACTTCACTGATGCCGACCGCCGCACGATGGCGGGTTCCCAGCTCCTTCCCGATCTCCAGGCTCTCGGTCAGAGGCAGATAGCATGTAGCAGCCACAATCCGGTTTCCCCTTACGATTACTGCCCCGTCATGCAGAGGGGTATTGTGTTCAAATATATTGATAAGAAGCTGGCTGGATACCAGTCCGTCAACGGCAATACCGGAACGCTCGTACTCTCCGAGAGCAACCTGCCCCTCAATAACGATCAAGGCTCCTGTCTTAACACTTCCCATCTCAAAGGCAGCCATATTGATCTCTTCCAGGATCTTCTCATTGAGGGCTTCTCCCCCCTCTTCCACTTCTCCGAAAATATTAAAATTTGCGAAGAAATTCCGGCGGCCTAATTGTTCCAGCACTCTTCGAAGCTCAGGCTGGAAAATGACAACAACAGCCATAATACCTACTCCCAGGGACCTGGAGAGAATATAGGATATGGTGTCCAGCCTGAAGATCATGGCAAAAAGTGCAAAAATCAGCAGAAGGAGGACACCCTTAAAGAGAGTCCACGCTCTGGTGACCTGAACCCACTTAATGATCCGGTAGACAATGGCGCTGATGATGATAATCTCAACAATATCCGAAATGCCTATGGCCTGAACGCTGAGCCAGTCTTTATATGCTTTTATGAAACTATATATTGTGTCCATTCAGTCAGTCCTTTCCGGAACCTGAATCTTTCCCCTCAGAAAGCTCACTGGCAGCTTCGATGCTCTCCTGCAGCACTTCCTCCAGATTCAGCTTTTTGGCTTTTTTCTTCTTTCTTCGCCGTGCCGGCTTATCCTGTTCCTCCACTGGCTTTGCCGGGGACTGGTCTGCCGGGGGCTCCTCTGTCTTCCCTTTCTGATCCGAATCCGGAACTTCCTGCTCTTTTGTTCCCGGAAGCTCTTTATTCGAAAGATCTTTATCGCCAGGATTCTTCTTCGATACATCTTTATCCGGATCATCTTCATTCGGAGGAATCTTATCCGTCATTTCCCCTCCCTGAGGATTCCTGTCCTTAGGATCCTTGTCCTGAGGATTCTTATCCGGAAGATCTTTGTTTTCCTGTATCATATCTGCCGGGGCCTGACCGGTATCCTTGTTATCCGCAGTCTCTTTCCCCGCAGGCTCTTTATCGGGAAGATCTTCTCCCCGGTTTTCCTTCTGTGGATGCGGTGTTTCCGGACTTTGCTCATCCGGGGCCGGTCCGGCTTCTTTTTTTCTGCGGCCGAAGAAGCCCGTCTTTTTCCGGTCCGTTCTCCGCTTCCGGTTCACAGTCTCCTCCTCCGTCTCAGAGGCGGCTGTCTGCTGCTCTGCCTCAATCTTTTCAGCATTCTCGGAACTGATATCCGTCACATTCCGATTCTTTTGCGTCACTTTGATCTTGGGAACCACTTTCACATAATAAATATAGTCGTCATCTTCGAACGTAGTTTTCTCCATCCTGGATATATCTCCAATCCCCCGGAAGAACTGAAGGATTGTACACAGGAGGACGCTGATGACAGCCTCCGCAAGGAAAAGCCAGACCTCATTATTAAGTTCAAAAATGTATCTTCCACAAAGCAAAAGAAACGCCATGGCCACATTTCCGAAAGCAATCGAGAGAAACCAGGCCAGCTCATAAAACATATGATAAAGCAGGGCCGTGATAAAAATTACAAGAGAGAATGTGACCAGAATAATCAGGATCTCCTTATCCATCAGCATCAGGTCCACAACTCTTGACAGGCCGACCCCCATATCGGAATCCGGTGTATGGGACAGCAGATTACCCGCCTCTCCGGCATAGTGGAACATATAGTAAAAGAGAGTCCCGAAAACTGCCGGAAAAACACCGGAGAACCCCAGAGTGATACCAAGTGCCACCGGAATCAGGTACTGGAGACGCAGCATGAAGAGGACCGGAATGGCCACCGTGATGCATGCTGTTCTGCTGTCAATCCTGATATATGTCAGTAAGGCGATCAGAAACAGGATGAAGAATCCCAGAAAAAGATCCGGCGACATACTGTAAAGATGATACATAGCCAGGGCCGATGCACTGAGGTATACGAAAACCGTCGGTAAAAATGCCTGAATCAGCGAAACAACAACAATCCCCAGCACAAGCCGCTGGGATGAGATATCTCCGAAAATCTGCTGTGTGCCGAAAAGCACAAAAAGGGACAGCATTATTTTCAGAAGGGGACGAATGATATCCTCCCTTTTCTGATAAAAGTATATCAATGACTCTTTAAAATTAACAAGTCCTACCATGGTATCAAATCTCCTATTGTCTGCTGGTCCTGTCTCATGCCTGTTCGTTTTGGTTTTTCGCTTTCTGGATGTCCTGCTTTAGAATATACAGATCGCGGTCATATTGGTCCAGATTGTTCCTCATTTTCTCATATCGCTTTCTGTAGTATCTCCTGGCCAGAATAAAATGAATCAGGAACACCGCCACATACACAGCGACCACATAGATCAGGTAGGTTCTGTAGGGAAAGCTGAAACCTCTGGTGGATATCTCGGAATAAAAGTGGAAGCTGTAAAGAAACACTCCCAGCAGAAATGCCAGAGTGACGGCAATGGAACTTCCCAGGACTTTCATATTGACATAGGTCCTCTCGGAATAGCGGTTCATCTTGAAATCCTTCAGTCCTTCACCCTTTTCATACACCGATATTTTTGTCATTAACCGGATTCTCTTTTCATCAATCATCTTACTCTTTCTCCCTGTCTGCAGGTTCCGCAGTCAAAGCCTGCCTGCCAAAAAGCAGGACAGGAGCATTACAGAAGCCAGAATATCAGACTAAGTATAGCATGATTTTTCAAAGATGTACAATAGCAAAACAAAAAGAAGGCCTTACGGCCTTCTTAAACAATCCGGAAAAAGGATTCTCCGACTGGTATATTAATCTTCATCATCTCTCGTGATTTCAATAATCCGGTAGCGGTCTATTCCTTCCGGTGATTCTACAGGTACTTCATCTCCGACTCTGGCTCCCAGAAGAGCCTTGCCTACCGGTGATTCATTGGATATCTTTCCCTCGAGAAGATTCGCTTCCGTCGATCCGACGATCATGAACCGTTCTTCCTCATTGGATTCTACATCCATAAAAAGCACTGTACTTCCGATGCTGACCACATCCCTGTCAAGAAGTGATTCGTCAATGATCTCCGCATTCTTAATAATATTCTCAAGCTCTTCAATGCGGGCCTCGATGACTCCCTGTTCCTCTTTGGCGGCATCATACTCTGCATTCTCAGAGAGATCTCCCTGTTCCCGTGCTTCTTTTATTTTCTGTGCGATCATCTTTCTGCCGGCACCTTTCAGTTCCTGGAGCTCCTCTTCCAATGCTCTCAGGCCGCCGGCAGTAAGTATTCTTTTTTTATCGTCCACTTTCTTCCCCTTCCTGTTACTGTAAAAATTTTTCATCTCATTATAATAGAATTGATACCCTGTGTCAACAGCCGCTGTTCTCCAATTAAAAGTCCCACCATCTGATGGCTGACCCTAATCTAATGCAGCAGTTCTTCCAGCTGGGAAAGCGTGCTGACCTGATTGACCTGCTGTCTTAATCTGGCAGCTCCTCTCATTCCGACAGTATACCAGGCCACATGTTTCCTCATCTCCCGGATGCCGGTATATTCTCCTTTAAAATCAACCGCCAGTCTGGCGTGACGCAGGATCATATCAACGACTTCTTCCCTTCCGGGCCGGCCGGGAACAGGTTCTCCACGAAGAGCGCTGCGAATCTCCCGGAAAATCCACGGATTTCCTCTGGCTCCCCGGGCTGCCATGATCCCGTCACATCCTGTCTGGTCTCTCATAGCAACAGCATCGGATCCCTTAAAAATGTCCCCGTTTCCTATGACCGGTATCGATACTGCCTCTTTAACCTGACGGATAATGTCCCAGTCTGCTTTCCCACTGTAATACTGTTCTCTTGTCCTGCCATGAACAGCGACAACATCTGCCCCACTGTCTTCCATCCGTCTGGCAAATTCCACGGCATTAACATGATCCCCATCGAATCCTTTGCGGAACTTTACCGTAACCGGCAGGGATACACTGCGGCGTACCGCGGCAACAATCTCCCCCGCGAGAACCGGATTTTTCATCAGTGCTGATCCTTCACGGTTGCTCACGATCTTGGGAACCGGGCATCCCATATTGATATCAATAAAGGCATAGCCTTTTTCCTCCAGCTTTGCCGCCATCTCCCCCATAAGTTCCGGCTCCGATCCGAAGATCTGAATCCCAATGGGCTTCTCTTCCGGCTCAAAGGCCATAATCGGAAAGGTATTTTTATTTCCGTAGAACAGGGCCTTGGCGCTGACCATCTCCGTGATCAGTCCCCCGGCCCCCATTTCCCGGCAAAGTAAACGGAAGGGACTGTCGGTCACTCCTGCCATGGGAGCAAGAATCACCGGAAAATCACTTCCGTAAATCTGTCTGAGTAATTCCTGTTTTTTCATGTTTATTCCCCAGATTATGTCTGAACTCTCATGCACCGGTACCCCTCCGCTGCTTTTCATGAACGATCTGCAGGCCTTTCAGCGTCAGGTTTGGATCATAATAATCAATGGAGTCCGTCTCGTCGGCAATCATTTTCCCGAATCCGCCGGTGGCAACAACCTTACAGTTGGGACAGCCACTCTCTTCTTTCATTTTTTTGATAATATATTCGGTCTGTCCGATATGTCCGTAGACCAGGCCTGCCTGCATACTGCTGACAGTGTCCCTGGCCATGATTCCGGCGGGCTTTCGAATCTCCACCTCCGGCAGCTTGGCTGCTTCCTGCCACAGGGCAATGGCAGAGGTACGCAGACCGGGGGAGGTTACTCCTCCTGTTAATTCTCCGGCTTCATTCACAAAATCGTAGGTGGTTGCCGTGGCAAAGTCCACAACCAGAACCGGCCCCCCGTAAAGCTCATAGGCCGCAACCACATCGACAATACGGTCAGCCCCCATCTCTCTGGGATTGACGGTCTTGATCTTAATTCCGGTACGGGTTCCCGGCCCCACGATAATCGGCCTGATTCCAAAGTACTTAATGATCGCACTGTTAAAGGAATGCATAACCGCCGGCACTACGGAGGCGATAATCACGGCATCTATTTCTCCCTTTTCATATCCTTTATACTGGAGGATATTCAGGAGAACTACTCCATATTCGTCGGAAGTCCTGCGGACCTTTGTCGTCATTCGAAAAGTATCGCAGAGCTTTTTTCCTCTGAACAGACCCAGAGTGAAATCTGAATTACCAATATCAATTGCTATTAACATCCGTTCTTCTCCTCATTACCCCTCAGTCCCGACGTCCATTCCCGGATCCTCGCCCAGGAAAAAGACTCTGTAGAACATCTCCAGACTCTCCAGCAGCTCTCTTTTTTCCGTCTGTATCTCCTTGATCTTCAGCCCGCTTCCGATCTCATCAAAGAGATAATCATCTTCCTTAGCCTCTACCGTCAGGTTCAGGCTTCCGGCCTCGTCAAATTCCAGCCGTATGATTCCCCCTACTTCCTCTGTATAAAGAACGCAGAGAATGTTCAGTTCTTTGCGAATCTGTTCGGGAAGGTCATTAAACTCCGGATTGAAATAAAATATTTTCTCGTAGCTGCTGGCTCCGCAGAGGATTTTCTTTTCATTTCCCATAATTCACCTGTTATACATAACCCCAGAGTCCCCGGACGGACACTTCCCCGGAGCGTACCGTCTCTGTGATCCCGGCATCGTTCCGGACCAGAAGCTCTCCCTTCCGGTTGATTCCTTCGGCTATCCCTGTTTTCTCTTCTTTCGAATCTATAAGGCGCACTCTTTTCCCGACATTAATCAGATGCTGATTGTAATCTTCCATGAGAAATGCAAGGTCCTGTTCCCTGAAAAACTGTCGGAGTGCAGGATCAAACTCTCTCAAATAATCTACAAGGAAAGCTTCCCGGTCTGTTCTCCTTCCGGTCTCGATCAGCAGGGAGGTGCCGACAGAAGCCAGTTCCTTTTCAAAGTGCTTTCTGTTCAGGTTCACCCCGATTCCCACGATCAGATGGCGGATTCCATCACTCCCGGCACTCATCTCCGTCAGGATGCCACACATTTTTTTGCCGTGAAGGATAATATCATTCGGCCATTTAATATAGCAGGCCTCCCCTGCGTATTTTTCCACCGTCCGGGCCATGGCCCGGGCCGCCACCAGAGTCAGCATGGAAGCACATTCCGCTGGAATCCGGGGCCGGTAGAGGAGAGAAAAAAACAGATCATCTCCTCTGGGTGAACTCCATGTTCTCCCTCTTCTTCCCTTTCCAAGGGTCTGCCTGTCCGCCACATAAATGCTTCCGTCACAGGCTCCCATGGCTGCCCTTCTTGCTGCCTCCTCATTCGTAGAGTCAATCTCATCAAATACCCTTATTTCTCCCCGGGCAATATCCCGGGGAAGGGCTTTTCGCAGAGCCGCCGCAGTCAGTTCCTTCATCTATCTGCCCAGCGTTGCAACCATCACTGCCTTGATGGAATGCATCCTGTTTTCTGCCTCATCAAATACTACTGACTGTTCTGAGCGGAAAACCGCATCCTCCACTTCCCTGATATCCAGGCCCAGACGGTCTCTCATATCCCGGGCTACACTGGTCTCAAAATCATGGTAGGCAGGCAGGCAGTGCATAAAAAGACACCGGTCATTTCCTGTGGCCTTCATCATGTCCTGTGTTACTTTATAGGGCTTTAATGCTGCTACACGCACAGGGTAGAGTTCTTCCGGTTCTCCCATGCTGACCCAGATATCGGTATAAATGACATCGGACCCCTTTACATCTCCGGGATCGTGGGAAATGCAGATCGTTGCTCCACTTTCTTTGGCCAGTTCCTCAGCCCTGGCCAAAACATTTTCATCGCACACGGTTTCTTCCGGTCCTATAGCAGTAAAGTCCAGACCCATGATGGCTGATCCGATCATCAAAGCATACATCACGTTATCTGAAAGATCACCTACAAAAGTAAGCTTCATTTCCTCCAGGGGCTTGTCAATGTGCTCTTCCATGGTCATAAAATCCGCCAGCACCTGGGTGGGATGGTCGGTGTCGGTCAGTCCGTTCCACACAGGAACTCCGGAATATCTGGCCAGGTCTTCTACAATATCCTGCCCATAGCCTCGATATTCAATCGCATCATATATGCGGCCGAAAACTTTGGCACTGTCTTCCAGGGATTCTTTTTTATTCATATGGGAGTTGGACAGATAGGTTACGTGAGCTCCTTCATCCACTGCACCCACCTCAAAAGAACTGCGTGTCCTGGTGGATGCTTTGTCAAAGATCAGAAGGATATTCTTCCCCCTGAGCTCTTCTCCGATAATCCCTTTCTTTTTCTTTTCTTTCAGCTGATGGCTCAGGTCCAGCAGGTAGCGGATCTCCTCCTTTGTAAAATCCCGGAGGGTCAAAAAGTGTCGTCCTTTTAAATCCATGTCGAGTTTCCTCCCTACTTATTGTTAATGTCTAGTATAACCGGATATCAGATTATTATCCAGTACTTCTCTGCATAATTCCAGAAGCCGGACTGCGCGGTCCCGGTTTTTAGCGCAGTAGTCCGGGTCCTCCGTCTCTTCCTCTCCCGTTTCCAGTGACAGAAGCCTTCCGCTTTCTGTTGTCCCGTCTTTTCCGATTACAAATAGTTTGTTTTTACTTCCTCCCACAAAGGAACCCACACCCACATAGGAGATCTGGGCAATGAACCCCTCCTCCGTATTCAGAAGATCATGTCCGAACACATAGGGTTGGGGCATGGTCAGATCCATCAGATTGGCGATGGTTGGCATGATGTCAACCTGCCCTCCCACCGTGGAGATGGTCTTCCCGCTGCCCATGCCGGGTATATGGATCAGAAGGGGAACACGGAGCATTTCTTCATAATTGTATTCCTTCCCCAGAAACGCCGACACAGGTTCTTTCACACCGGGTGTCTCCAGGTTCAGGCCCTGATGGTCTCCGTAAATAACAATCATGGAATTCTCATACAGTCCCTTTTCCTTCAGACACTCAATCAGTTCCCCGAAGGCCTCATCCGTATACCGTACCGTCTGAAGATAATTGCCAAACAGGGTTCCCTTATCTTCCGGCTCGATCTTAAGAGATGCCATCTTATCATCCAGTTCATATGGAATATGATTGGTCAGGGTAATCATGAAACTGAAAAAGGGTTTATGTCCCCGGGCAAGAATATCCGTCGCCTGTCGGAACAGTTCCTTGTCCGTCAATCCGAAACCGGATTTCTCTGTCATCTTAAGCTTGTCCTGGGAATAGAACTTTCGAAATCCCTGTGTTTTGTAGGCTTCATTCCTGTTCCAGAAAGTCTTCAGATAACCATGAAAAGCGACAGCATCATACCCCTCTTCCCGCAGCAGCCAGGGCAGTCCGCAGTATGTATTGTCCACATACATCCGATAGCATTCCCGGACATTGTTGGGGTATAAACTGTTTAGAACAGAGAATTCCGCATCGCAGGTGTTTCCCACCCCGGTTGTGGAATAAAAATGATCGAAATAAAAGGACTGATCCCTGATCAGCCGGTTCATATTCGGCGTGACCTCCTGTCCATGGTACTTTCTTCCCACCACGAAGCCGTTCAGCGACTCCGTCTGTATGAGAATGAGGTTCCTCCCCTTTGCAATACCCCGGTACTCTGATCCCGATGTGGCTGGCACCAGTTCTTTCATTTCCTTTTGAATGGCCTTTTCATCGACCTTGCCCCGACTCCATTTCTGCACCACATTGACCAGGATATCATTGGTGTGATAAGTAAAGAACTCTACGTGGTTCACCCTCTGAATATCCCGGTCTCCCACAGGATTAAAACCGTAATACACAAAGCCTGCCGCAGATGCTGCCAGCAGGATGGTAAGAGATACAATTCCGGTCAGTTTTCTGAAGGATCCTCCTTCCGGTCTTTTCCGGGTCATTCCCCACCAGATGACGAAAGGCCAGTCCAGTAAAGTAAGAAGAGCTCCCGGACGGAATGTTGCTCCAATCACATTCCCATCTCCGGCAATCTGAGAAAAACTGCCCAGCTGGTACAGTTGATTCACAGAAGTATACTTCCCGAAATATCCGCTGTAGGCGGCATCGGCAAACATAAGGAGGGTAATCAGGGTATAAACGACGCAGAAAAGAATTTTCCTGGGCCGGCTGTCACCCCGGGTCCCCAGCTCAAAAAGACAGATCAGAAAGAGAACCGTGAGGACAGGCGCTTCGTATACGCATACCATCTCATAAGCCGGAACTTCCTCACCGGACCATATAATCCTGAGATAGCGGCCGATGTTCATCATATCAAGCATATCCGTCTGCCAGTAAAAAACAAGCATCTTCAATACCAGTACCGGATAGACAAGATGGTATTGCCCAAGAAACTTTTTCAGCCAGTCCATATAATAAGTCCTCCTGTTTCTGACACATCTGCCATTAATTCAAAAGGGAACTGTTTCCAGTTCCCTCATGGTCTAAAAATCATCTTCTTCACTCGTAATCTGCTGTGTATCCGATGCGGCTTCTTTCACTGAGGTAATCAATCCCACCAGATTCTGTATATCCGATGGTACAATGATCTTCGTTGCCTTTCCGTCAGCCGCTTTTACAAAAGCTTCCACGGCTTTCAGGCGAATAACAGCTTCGTCAGCGTCCGCCTCCTTGATGGCACGGAGTCCCTCAGCTGTAGCCTGCTGGACTTTTAAGATGGCCGCGGCCTGACCTTCTGCCTCGCGGATCATGGCTTCTTTCTGTGCCTCCGCATTAAGGATTGCCGCTTCCTTCTGTGCTTCCGCTTCAAGGATCATCGATTCTTTATGTCCCTCAGCACGGAGAACCGAAGATTTCTTCTCTCCTTCCGCACGGAGGATTACTTCTCTTCGTTCACGTTCCGCCTTCATCTGCTTCTCCATAGCATTCTGGATCTCAGCCGGCGGGATGATATTCTTTAATTCGACACGGTTCACCTTAATACCCCAGGGATCCGTTGCCACATCCAGCGTCGCTCTCATCTGAGTGTTGACGTTCTCACGGGAAGTCAGCGTGGCATCAAGCTCAAGATCACCGATGATATTACGAAGGGTGGTAGCCGTCAGATTCTCGATGGCCATGATGGGGTTATCCACACCGTAGGCATAAAGTTTGGGATCAGTAATCTGATAATAAACAATCGTATCAATCTGCATGGTTACATTATCCTTAGTGATCACCGGCTGGGGTGCGAAATCCACCACCTGCTCCTTCAGGAGAACTTTCTGGGCGATCCGGTCGATGAAGGGAACTTTCAGGTGGAATCCCACTCCCCATGTTCCCTGGTATGCCCCCAGTCTCTCAACAACATAGGCCTCCGCCTGAGGAACGATCCGAATCGAGCTCAAAACAATATAAATGATGAGAATCAAAATCAAAACAGTGAATATTATACTAATCATAATACATTCCTCCATTCTCCGCCGGAACAACGATCAGCTTCACTCCGGAAATCTCCTTCACAACGACCTTTGTCCCTTCCTGTATGGTCAAATCATCCGAAATGCTGCGGGCAGTCCATACCTGGCCCTTCAGGTTCACCTGGCCTGTTCCTTTCAGATTGTCGATCTGCTGGGTTACCAGGCAGACTTCCCCGGGCAGGCTGTCAATATTGGTATCATGCTTCTTATGGATCAGATTGGCTCTGGCAATGGGTGCGATGATTGCCAGCATCAGTGCCGTCACCGCTATAAAGGCAATGACCTGAACCCAGATCGGCATCCCCAGATAAGCCATCAGACCAGCTGCAAGGGCTCCTCCTACAAACCAGATCGAAGCAAGTGAGAAAGTCACGATCTCGATTACCAGAAAAACACCCGCTGCGATCAGCCAATATACAACAGGCATCTCCTCACATCCTTTCTAAATCAGTGTGCAGGCAGACCGAAAGACCGCTTCTTAGCATACTCCGCCGGCCCGCGATCACAGTCTGCTGCGAACCTCCAGATAGATGATCAGCTCTTCCGGTGTGCGGAACATACTGTACAGACTCAGTCCCCGGGGAGAAATAAATCCTTCTTCCACCCCATATTCCAGCATCTCCTGCAGTTTATCAAAATAGCCTTTGATATTATAGAACACAATCGGTTTCTTCTGCAAGGAGAAGGATTTTAAAACTATTGTCTCGAAGAACTCATCCATGGTGCCGATGCCGCCCGGCAGAACAAGAAAGGCATCTGCCTTTTCCAGGAATAGCTGTTTTCTCTCACTCATGGTTTCCGGCATGATCATCTCATCACAATCCGCAAAAAGCTCTCCATCCACATCAAAAAAGGATGGAGCGATACCGATGATGTGCCCTCCGCCTCTTTTCATTCCGCGGGCAGCTGCCCCCATCAGTCCCCGGGCACCACCTCCATAAACCATGGTATGGCCCCGTTTAGCCAGTTCTTCTCCAAGTAATTCCGTCTGTCTGATATATTCGGGATCAATAGTGTCATAGGATGATCCGTAAACACAGAGATTCATCTTTCTCTCCTCGCTGATAATTATTGATTCTGTTCTTCTCTAATCCACTCTGCCGCATCCAGGGCATGGTAAGTAATGATCATATGAGCTCCCGCTCTCTTCATACCGATCAGATTCTCCATGACGATCTTCTTCTCGTCAATCCATCCGTTTGCGGCAGCTGCCTTCACCATGGAGAACTCTCCACTGACATTATATGCGCACAGAGGCATATCTGTCATCTCTGAAGCGGTCTTCAGAATATCCAGGAATGCCAGAGCCGGCTTAACAATAATAATGTCCGCTCCCTCGTCGATGTCATCCTGGATATCGCGAAGGGCCTCTCTCGGATTATGGTAGTCCATCTGATATGTCTTCCTGTCACCGAACCCCGGTGCGGAATGTGCCGCATCACGGAAGGGACCGTAATAACCGGAAGCCATTTTGGCACTGTAAGACATAATCGGTGTCATAACATAACCGGCCTCATCCAGGGCTTCCCGGATCGCCTCCACATGTCCGTCCATCATGTTGGAAGGTGCTACCATATCTGCACCTGCCATGGCACAGGTTACTGCTGTTTTGGCAAGGAGCGGCAGTGTCTCGTCATTATCCACATCTCCGTCCTTAAGGACACCGCAGTGACCATGGGAAGTATACTCACAGAGACAAATGTCAGCGATTACGATAAGCTCCGGATAAACCTTTTTAATATAGCGGATAGCCTCCTGAATGATACCATGTTCATTGTAAGCTTCTGTTCCGCACTCATCTTTGTGGGCAGGTATTCCAAACAGGAGAACTCCCTTGATTCCGGCTTTGCGGATCCTCTCGATCTCCTCGTCCAGACGGTCAATGGAATACTGGTAGATCCCCGGCATGGAATCTATAGGATTCTTAATATCTTTTCCTTCAATCACAAAAAGCGGATAGATCAGATCCGATACCTGTACCGAGGTTTCTCTTACCAAAGCCCTCATGTATTCGGAAGAACGAAGTCTTCTCCTTCTAATCATTACAGACACCTCCTGTTTCATCTTAATTAAAAATTCTATGAATACTTTCAAATAAATAGCCTTGCTTATTATACCACAAAAATCAAAAAGAAGGGATAAAACCGGAACAAATTTACAGATCCGGACGTCTCCAGAGATACTGGATCATACCCGGTCCCAGCTCCTGTGTCGGCCTGGCGATAAATCCGTGTTTTTTATAGAATTCCTCCCGCCCTCTTGCGCACATAAGGGCAAACATGATCCGGGTTCCCGGATAACCCTGCCTGAGTACATACTCCCTGAGGCTTTCGAGGATCTTTCCTCCGATTCCCTGTCCCTGAACCTCCGGACGGATGATCAGATCCTGGACATAGAATATAATGGCTCCGTCTCCCACGATTCTTCCCATACCCACAGGTTTCCCGTCTTTATATGCCACCAGTATATACAGACTGTTTTCCAGTCCTTTGGCTGCCTGTTCTCTTGTCAGCTGCGGAAAACAAACCGACTCTCTCAGCGCCAGATAGGCGTCCAGATCAAGCCGGTTCTCTACATATTGTATCATAATATCATTTCCTGCCTGATTATCTCCTGAATCTCTTCCTGTGTCAGCGTCCTCCCCTCATGGAAGGCCCGGTCTGCCACTGCGGATAATACAGCTCTTCTCTGCTTTTCAGCAGATAATGTTTCTTTTAGCTCTTCTCTCAACTGTCCGATCTGCAGGGCAATATCCCCGTAATATTCCGGAATTTCTTCCTGAATCTGCCGCCGGATCCGGCGGGATACGCCGGGACTGCTGGCCCCGGTATTGATCCCGATACTGATCGTTCCTCTTTTTACCACAGCAGGAAAAAGGAAGGTGCATTCCTCCGGACAGTCAATCACATTGACCGGAATCCTCTTCTCATGACAAAAAACGGCGATACGGTGGTTTTCCTGCCTGTTGCCGGTGGCTGCGATCACAAGAAACGCTTTCTCCATCTCTTCTTCCGTGACCTCCCCGGTCCTCCGGCAATCTTCCGGAAGGAGATCACAGATGGAGTCTGCGATCTCATGGGCGATCACAAGGACATCCGCACCATACTTCAGGAGAGTCTCCACCTTTCTGTGGGCGACATTCCCGCCTCCCACCACAAGGCATCTGCGGTCTTTTATATCTACAAACATTGGAAAATGTGCCATGCTTATCTCTCTATTCCGATGCGGGCGCTGATTCCCTGATCAAAAGGATGCTTTCTCTTGCAGATCTCGGAGATATAGTCTGCCTGCTCCATAAGCCGTTCTGACGGATTTCTTCCCGTCATCACCACTTCCAGGGTTTCCGGTTTGTGTTTCAGAAAATCTATCACCTTATCTTCTGAAAGCAGCTCTTTGTCGATAGCGTAAACCGCCTCATCAAGAACCAGCATGTCTGCCTGCTTTGCCATCTCTGTAAGACGGAGGAACATGGCATCATTCTGCTCCCGGAGCTCCTCAAGCTCAGCGGCATTCATCTGGAAAGTGAATTTCTCTGTTTCCGCTCCCGGAACAACCCTAATCGACGGAATCCTTTCCAGAATCTTTCTCTCTCCGGAGCGGTTGTCTTTCAGGAACTGATGGTAAATGATTTTTTTCCCTCTTCCTGCCGCCCGGATCATCAGTCCTGTCGCGCAGGTTGTTTTTCCTTTACCATTTCCACAGTATATATGGACCAGACCCCGTCCCGAGCTGTCATCCGGAATACCGCCGCAGCCGATCGTCTGCCCCTTTTCCTCTTTTTCGGACCTTCTTTCACCAAAAAGGATCTCATAGATCTTGTCCATATCAAGACTGTTCCGGATCAGGTCCGCAAGCTTATCGTACTGGATCTCCTTGTATTTTGCTATGCTCAGCTCATTGTGATCCGGATCAATCCCCTTCTCTTTCATAATGTCATGGACCAGGGCCATAACAAATTCTTCGTTGTCAAATATTCCGTGGAGATAGCTTCCCCACACACGGCCGTCTTTTGAAATATAGGCATCCACTCTGCCGTCTTCCAGGCGGATCATGGGGATGGCTTCCCCCAGACTTTCCGTGGTTCCCATGTGGATCTCATAACCTTCCACCGTTCTGTCAGCAACCTGATAAATGTTCTGATCTTCCTCGATGGTACCTGTGATCCTCGTCCTGGTCTTTGCACCTGCAAAGACCGTGGAAATATCAAGAAGCCCCAAGGCTCTCATATCTCCGCCATGTTCCACCCCGTCCGGATCATGGAGCTCTTTTCCCAACAGCTGAAAGCCGCCACAGATTCCGATGACCCTGCAGGTCCGGGCTGCCCGTTTGATGGCACTTTCCAGCCCGCTCTCGATCAGCCACTCCATGTCTCCCATGGTATTTTTTGAACCGGGCAGAATAATCAGATCCGGGTCTCCCAGTTCCTTTTTATCGGTAACATAACGGAGCGAAACTCCATCTAAGAGCTCAAAAACACTGAAGTCCGTGAAATTGGAAATCTTGGGCAGACGGATCACGGCAATATCAATTCCTTCCGTCACCGTTTTCTTATTCAGCCGGTCAGACAGACTGTCTTCATCGTCGATATCAATCTTCTCCATGGGGATAACCCCCAGGACAGGCTTGCCGGTCATCTCTTCCAACATGGTCAGGCCCGGTTTTAATATATCCACGTCTCCCCGGAATTTATTGATGGCGATCCCGCAAAAACGGTCCTGGTCTTCCTGTGGGAGAAGTTTAATCGTGCCGTAGGCAGAAGCAAAAACTCCGCCCCGATCAATATCTGCCACCAGAATAACCGGTGCGTCCGCCATTTTGGCCATACCCATATTGACGATATCATTGTCTGCAAGATTAATCTCCGCCGGAGACCCGGCTCCTTCAATCACGATGATATCGTTCTCGGAAGCCAGATGTTCAAAAGCCTTCATGATCTCCGGAATCAGCTTGTCTTTATTCTTATAGTAATCCACGGCATTCATGTTGCCGTAAACTTCGCCATTGACGATAATCTGGGATCCCATGTCACTGGTAGGCTTTAAAAGAATGGGGTTCATCCAGTGGGTGGGCTCGATCATGGATGCCTCCGCCTGCATGGCCTGGGCCCTTCCAATCTCCAGCCCTTCCCTGGTGATATAGGAATTTAATGCCATATTCTGTGACTTGAAGGGTGCAACACGGTATCCGTCCTGCTTAAAGACCCGGCACAGTCCGGCAGTAACAAAAGATTTTCCCGAATTGGACATGGTCCCCTGAACCATGATTGCTTTTGCCATGACAGCCTCCTTTACATTTGTTGCCCATCTGTTAACACGTCCGTCAACGCACGGATCAGAGTCTGGTTTTCCTCGCGGGTTTTTACCGCAATACGCCAGTAGTCCTGCCCCAGATTGACGTAATTACTGCAGTTTCTGATCAGGATTCCCCGTCTCTCCAACCGGCGGTCCAGGTCCGTAATACCGGGTGCCCTGAAAAAAATATAGTTGGCCGCCCCGTCGTAGAATTCCAAGGGCAGCTTCTTTAATTCTTCCTTCATGTATTCCAGTTCTTCTTCCACCAGATTGATCACCGACTGCCGGTAATCCGGCCGGGACAGGGCAGCCAGTCCCGCCTTCTGGGCGATATAACTGACCGGCCATGCCTGTCCTGCATACCGAAGCGCCTTCGTCACCTCGGGATCACTACAGATCATATAGCCAAGCCGCACACCCGGAATCGCATACATTTTTGTAAAGGACTTTAAGATGATCAGCTGGGGATAGTCCCGGACAAGGGGGATCATCGAGTAATCCTCCCCCCTGCGGCAGATATCCAAAAAGCATTCATCCATCAGGAGCCTGGCTCCCTCTTTTTTGACCTTCTCCAGAATCTGCCCGGTCAGTTCCCTCTCCACCAGAAGACCGGTAGGATTGTTGGGATTACATAAAACCACCAGATCAATCTCCTCGTTTATGGCATCCAGGATATCTTCACGAATGCGAAAGTCTCTGTCCATCCGATAGTATATCAGCTCGCTTCCCGCTGCTTCCAGAGCCTCCTCATATTCCGCAAAGGATGGAACAGGCAGCAGGACCTTCCCGGGCTTCAGCCCGTATGCCAGACGATAGAGCATGTCTGCACCGCCATTACCGCAGACAATATCCTCTTCCCTCACCTTATCTGTCCTGCTGATGGCAGCCACCAGCTCCTGACAGTCGGGATCCGGGTAATTCACCGTTCCGTCAACGGCACCAATCATGGCCTCCCGGACATGGTCCGGCAGACCTAAAGGATTAATATTGGCTGAAAAATCCAGGATTTGGGTCTCCGGGATCCCCAGCTCTTTTGCTTTCTTATATATATTACCACCATGTTGTGTATTGTTCATTGTTATCTCACACTTATTTATATAAAAATCTGAAGAAACCAGGATAGCGCACAGCATACCAGCAGAGAAAGAAAGGCACTTGCGTAGAGCAGCCGGTTCATTTTCCGGATATCATCAAAGACTACCGGACGGATATCATCCCCGATCACCGGCTTTTCCACCACTTTCCCGAAATAGGTATGAGTGCCTCCTAACTGAATCTGCAGCGCTCCTGCCGCAGCTGCTTCCGTTTGTGCGCTATTGGGACTCAGATGTTTGTAACGGTCCCTCAGGAAAATGCGCCAGGCTCCCCGGATATCCATTCCAAGAAGACCGGAAGCGATGATGATCATGATTGCAGCCAGTCTGGCCGGGATAAAATTACAAAGATCATCCGCCTTTGCAGAAGCTCTTCCGATATACAGATTCTCCGGGTTGCGGTAGGCCACCATGGAGTCCAATGTATTGACCGCCTTGTAGGCAAATCCCAGAGGAGCTCCACCCAGAGCGATAAAGAACATGGGAGCGACCACACCGTCCGCAAGGTTCTCCGCAATAGTCTCGATATCCGCCTTGGCGATCTCTGCTTCATCCAGGGACTGGGTATCCCTTCCCACCAGGTAGGAGATCTCCTTTCTGGCTCCGGCAAGATCTCCCTCTTTCAGCCGGTGATAGACTTTCATGGACTCTGTCCGAAGACTCCTGGTTGCCAGGATCTGATAGATGAACA
>CACXGS010000158.1 GCA_902767195.1 uncultured Lachnospiraceae bacterium
GATTTCTTTATGCCAGAAACAGGAAGGGCTTTTTGCAGAGTGCAGAAATCGGCAGTGGCCTTTGCCGGCAGTCAGATATAATCAGCCTGCTAAGCTTTCTGAACAGTATCGGCATTACATTAATATGCTGGATTTGGATAATGAGATAACACGGGAAAGGGATTCTCTTTCATCAAACAAGCAGTATAAAGAGTTCTTCGGCCACTGTAATGCCCAGCAGAGGAACCTTTCGCTTTGCGTCCAGAACGGCTGGAGTGTCCCGAGACTGGCAAATCCCGATCCCGGCAGTCTGAGTAATGCCATACATGCTGAGAAAAGCAAAAAAGACAGACGCAGACGCTTTAAGAATAAGCTTTATCTGGCCTGCGCATTGTTGGCCGTCATAGCAGTCCTTGTTCTGTTCGGAATCAGTAAATACAGGGCGGGGAAGGTTGAGATTCCTTTCGATGCTTCTTATGCGGTCGGGCAGGACCAGAATGACATTTATAAAGAACTGGAGGATGCCGGCTTTAAAAATATTTCCAGAAAACAGGATGATTCCGGGTGGCTGGAAGGCAATGATGTTATCAGCGTTACGATAGACAACTCGGATAGCTTCTCGAAGGGAACATACCGCAAACCTGATGTCAGCGTAGTTATAACCTACAGCAGCGGCGACAGGATTTATGTGACGGACTTACTGAAGGATTGGCAGAAAACAGAATATACGGAAATAGAAAAAGCACTGAAGGATGCAGGTTTTACCAATGTGACGCTGAAAGAGGCGGCAACATCTGATAAGCAGGCGGACAAGCTGACTGCAGCTATTACATTTGATGGAACCTCGTTTACGAATGAACACTGCTACCTGTCGAAAAAGGCACCTATTGTTATAACCTACTATTCACTGCAGATAGGAATAGGGAATGACAGTGCTCAGTTCATTGGTCAGGATTATGAGAAAGTCGTGGCCAGCCTCAAGGAGAGCGGGTTTACGAATGTTCTGACACAGCAGGTGACTACCGGCTGGGCCAAGGGCAACACTGTTGTTGGGGTGACCGTCAACAATGTGGATACTTATAACAGCAGTGAGTCGTTTGCACCTGATGTAAAGATCGTTGTCAAATACAGCAGCAATGACAGGGTGGATATCACGGAAATCCTGAAAAACTGGCAGAGTACGGATTATGAAAAGCTTGTCAGCTCGTTAAAGGCAAAAGGATTTACTACGGTCAAGGTCACACCGAAAACAACCGATAAGAAGTCTCAAAATCGCCTTGTCATCGGCATCTCTCTGAATAACGAGGAATACATTGCCGGGGAGTGCTATTTGCCGAAATCAGCATCTATCAAGATCGAATACTACAGCTTGCAGATCAAAATAGGTCAGACCGCAAAGCAATTTGAGAAGAATCAGATGTATACGGATGTGGTTAAACAGCTGCAGTCGCAGGGATTTACCAATATCCGTCTGCAGCGTGCAAATGATATCGGTTGGTTCCCGATCCACGACAAGGAAGGGACCATAAAGAAATTCATGATTAACGGCAGCAGAGATTTTACGGAGACCGATAAATTCAGTTATGACGCAGAGATTATCATTATTGTCCATACGAGAGAGGATACAGGCTGCGAAGACATTACTGAAATTGCCGAATAGATACCGTAGTTCTTCCTTCGAATCAAGACTGCGCAGGAGGATTGTATGAGTGATTATTACTGCCCGCATTGCGGTGCTGATTTAGGCGATCAGCCGGGGTTCGATCCGGACGCCGGTTATTGGACATGTACAGAATGCGGACAGTTTCTGACTGATCCGGGAGATGAATCTGACGAGCCGGAGCGCTTTGAAGGGGTCGGCTGGTTTTGTGATGGGTGCGGCGCGTTTCTTAATAAGCAAAGCGGTTTCTCAGACTGGTACAATACCTGGACCTGTACAGAGTGCGGGCATGTAAACAATCTTTCTGAAGATGAGATTTATGAGTCGGAAGAGGCTTACCAGGCCAGCCGATCAGATTCTGATTCAGATGACAACGATGATGACGATGACGGGTACGGTTATGGTGAGGAATGGCAATATGATAATCCGAGAAGGTGTGAGTGCTGTAATCGTCTTCTGAACAAGCAGGACGGCTATGAGGACTGGCTGGGTTATTTCACATGCGAAAAATGCGGGTATTATAACGAGTGGTCCACAGACGACGATGACGATGATGAAGAGGATGACGACAGTTCGGACTCTTACTCCGGTGGCGGAACATATTCATCCTATGATGACGATGACGAGGAAGATGATGAAGAAGAACCGGAGTCATACTTTGATTCGGAGGAGTATAAAAGGCATGTACGGGCGGAGGCACGCCGGAAAGAGCGCTTAGCTCAGGAGCAGGAAGAGCTGCGCCGGGCTAAAGAGGAAGAACGCCGCCGGAAACAGAAACAGAAAAAAGAACAGCGTAAACGGTTATGGAGAACTATTACCGGGAAGAAACAGGCAATAGGTCTGTCATCAGAACAATGTCGGCATATGCGGTATGAGGATGTTGTAAACGCATTGAAGAGTCTGGAATTCTATAATATCAGCGTTACCGGCAGTGAAGATCTGTCGCTTGAAAACATGTCGATGGAAGGGACCGTTGGACAGATTCTGATAAACGGAGTGGATTCCTTCGATGCAGCTGCACAGTTTCCGTTCAATGCGAAGATAAGCATTGTTTATCACATGCTGAAAACGATTTCTCCACCGTTGACATCCAGAAATGCAAAACGGATGGATATTGAAGATGTGGCGTGGGAATTTAGCAATGCAGGATTCCGGAATATTTATAAAGAGGCGATCCCCGACTTAACGAAGGGATGGCTCGTTAAGGAAGATTCTGTCGAAAAGGTTACGATTGATGGAAAAGCCGATTATAAAAAAAGTGACCGATTCAGGCTGGACGCTCAGATAGTGATCAGCTACCACACTTTCAAAAAGTGATAATCGAGACAGTGATTCTTTAGAATTGCTATTGAATGGACATAATATGTCCAGATTAAGTGCTATTATTGGGCCAGTAAAGCGAAAGAGATATTAATCCCTTCAGGCGTGACACTGGCTGTACGGCATAGAGGGCATTAGACCGGAGATTGTTATGAGTTACAGGATAGCTTCATTTAATGTCTGTAATATGGGACGGAATACAAACCGCAAGAACTGGGATGTGATCGCCGACATTATCCGGTCAGAGCAGTATGACATCGTTGCTCTTCAGGAGGTTCTTTGCGAAGGGAAAACACTGAGATCCCAGCTTCTTCCGAGACTCGGGTCAGAATGGAAGATGGAATGGGACACGCCGAATAGGATTGTAACTGAGGACAGTGACGATGATGGGAGCCTTGATCGACGGGGCGAAGGTTATGCATATATTTGGAATTCAAAGAGATTTCAGCTGGTAACGACACCAATGCCCTCGTCAAATCCCAGAATTGCGGAGCCAAGGATATTGAATCACCAGGGGTCGGATGTAACAGGCGTGGATGTAAGACAGTTTTTCCGGATCCCTTATTATGCGAGATTTGAACCGTGTACGCCTGGATGCAAACCGTTTATTGAACTGAGGCTGATAAATGCGCATCTTTTTTATGGATCCTTACTGAGCGTGGATGTGAGCCGGCGGAAAAAAGAGTTTGACATATTGGTGCGAGGCGTGCTTCCCGGCATAGAAGACCACAGATACGGTAATTCAAGGGTTGCATACACGATAGTAATGGGCGATTACAATTTCAATCTGGACAGGCCGTGGAACCGTTATCCGATGTCGCCGATTCTATCTGCAGCCGATGAACATATTGTGGTTTCCGACGGACAGTGGATAAAAGAAATCCGAACCGCCCAGGAGGGGATGACCACATTAAAAATGGAGGTTGATCCTGCAGCGGTAAATCGGGGAAAGGATTACAAAAAATCCTATCGCTTCAAAAACAATTATGATCATTTTTCGTATAATGAGCGGCTGTTCAGAGAGCATGGAGTGACCGTGCGCTGCAGCAAGGTGGACGCGATACGGAAGTATTGCGGGAATGATTTTGACAAATATCGGGCTGAGGTCTCAGACCATGTTCCGATTGTATTTGAAATGAGTTTCTAATGGATTCAGGAGGTGCCGGTTAGATGTTGACGATAGAAGAAATTAAAGCAAAGGTAAGCGACAAGCAGCTTACAGCTGCGAATGCGCTGAATCTGTGCATGGTATCTGTTTCTCAGATCGTTGAATATCAGGATCTGAATATCATGGAGCAGGAATATAATGCGATCCTGAACAACCTGAATCTGGAAAACATTTCGAAGGATGAAGAACTGCTGAATGTTCTGAAACAGATTCTGGATGTGATCACATTTTTCAGGATCAGTGACGGGGATGCAAAGCTGATCCAACAGGAATACCAGCAGAAGATGAAGAACGCACTCTGGAGTGCCGTTCCGAGTCCGGCTTTGCTGGTGACTACAAGTCCTGCTTATTTTGCCTTTTCACTGGCAACAATGATCGGGACCGGATACATGAACTATCGCAGAGCGAAGGCGGATAATCAGCTGGAGTATGACCGCGAGATGTGGCAGCTTCAGAGATCGGCCATAGAGCAGCTGAATGGTCTGCGCAGAGAGTTGTTCAGCACAGCATGGAAATTCGCGGATCATTATGAATATCCCGATGAACTGAGACTCACAGAGTCCCAGATCAGGCAGTATAATGCCATTCTCATGGACAGCAATCTGATACGGAAATACCAGAGACTGGAATCAATCCGTGAAAAGTTCTTTGCCTATCCTCCGTTCTGGTATCAGCTTGGAAGTGCCGCAAACGAAATCTACAGAGTATCGGATCCTGCTATTCAGAAAGAAGCAAGACAAAAAGCAGCCGAGACTTATAAAGCATTGGATCTCAGGACACTGGAGACAGAAATAGACGAGGCAGCACGCCTGCAATATAGAGAAATAGCTTGCCGGTATTTTGATCTTTACTGGACGATCAATGCATCTCCACTGCTTCGGGAGGATCAGACGGCTTGCGCCTGTGCCCTGGAATATGCAGATCTTCTCATGGCATCCGGCGGCCGCAAAGAACAGATTTGCGAACTGATCGACAGAGCTGTCAGCTATGCCGGCAATTCTCTGGATATCCTTCAGCTTTGTGCCATAGCATATATCCAGATGGCCGAGAATGAAAAGGCAGTTCGTTTACTGAAAATAATGGTAAACGAAGAATATAACACTGATCTGAATGCACAGCTGTTAAGTGCACAGCTGATTGCTATCTACCGGGGCATTGAAAATGCTGAGAAAAAAGCAGCGGCACACAGGGATTATAAGATGCTTGTCTGCAGGGTTAAAAA
>CACXGS010000159.1 GCA_902767195.1 uncultured Lachnospiraceae bacterium
CCTTATATTCCCTGCGGCTCTTTTTCTTGTATCCTCCAAGCACCAGTTCATGGCGGATCAGCTTCAGACTGTATCCGTCAAGATACAGATCATAGATCAGCCTCACAGCCTTTTCTTCCATCGACCCGTCATAACATCCGTCATCTGCACTCATCTCACCGGATAAGGTTTCCAGGCCTTCGGGCATGTGAACCTCTGCTTTCAGATCTTCCGACATTTTCGTGCAGCTTCGTTTCTTTCATCCTCTTCCCTTTGTCTGAGGAATTCATATACGCTGTCGCTGTAGATCATCCATCTGCCCAGCAGCCTGACACCTTTCAGCTTTCCCAGCTTCAGTATCTTATAGACGTAATGCCGCTCCCTCTGCAGGATTCTTGCGGCATCCTCAACACGCATCAACAGATTTTCCATTCTGCATTTTCCTTTCCTGCATTTCCTTCATTATGCGTGGCAGAACAGATGTATTCAAAGACTAAATAACCCTTGGTTTTACGCATATTCTGAATACGTGCGTTGTTTTTGAATACAATAGTATTATCTCACATTTCTGATCTCCTGCATAATCATTTTTCGCACTTTTTCATATTCCTCCTCCCTCAGCAGTCCAGCTTTTTTCAGTTGGTTGAGCATGCTCAGCTGCCCCAAAGCGTGCACCACTTTTTCATGTTTCCGCGTGTTTTTTTCATCAGGACCAACCTCCATTTTCATATCTCTCCTTTCCAGGCTCACTGCTCTTTCTTTTCGCCGGCCAGCAGACAGAGCACCTCTGCCACTTCAAGCAGCTGATCCTTTAACCGCACATCCTTCACCCTGCCGAAATACAGAAACTCCAGCGGAACCTCAAAGTAATCTGCCAGGCGCATCATGATCTCAGGCGATAGTCCCTTGTTGCCATTCTCCGCCTTGCTGAAACGCTCCCGCGAAAGCCCGATCGTTTCACCCAGTTCCTTCTGCGTCACATGCTTCAGCTCCCGCAGAAGCCTGATCCGGATCCCGATCGAGCGGATATCGTAAATGTAGTCTCTGTCATCATTCATGGTGTCATTCAAAGCGTATCTCACAACCACCCCACCCGTAAGACCCCAAGAATGCACGATTCGTGCATATTGTGCACAAAAAGCGCCGCAGGCACCGGAACAGCATTCCGACAAAAAGCAAGAAACGGGCTGGGCACCACCGCCAACCGATGATGCCCAGCCCTAAATTTTCACCTATCCTGACCGTCGGTCAATCCCTGACAGAAGCTTTACTCCACAATAAAAAAAACAGCTCCGTCAATTTCAACGGAACTGCTTTTGCAAAGAATGATTATTTCAGTATTCCGGCCAGAAGATACAGTTGGTCAGCGATTGCCAGAAGCATATCTTTGAAATATGAATCTCCTGTTTTACCAAAATACAGATATTCCAGCGGCACGTCAAAATACTCTGCCAGCTGCATCATGACTTCAGGTGAAAGACCCGTCCTCCCCTGCTCGACTTTACTGATACGTTCACGGGAAAGACCGACCGCCTCAGCAACTTCTCTCTGGGTGACATGTTTGAGATCCCGCAGCAGCCGGATCCGTATGCCGATCGAGCACAGATCATATATGTAATTGTGACTGCATTCCATGATGGATATATGTTCTTTGGCCATGATAGATCATGTACCCCTGAAAGAACTATATAAAAATCGCTCGGCCTGTTTGGGCTGAGCGATTAACTTTCCTTCATTTTTCCAAAGTCATTTCACCTACGATCAGATTATTGCATATCACATGTCACAGAGCTGTACACCTATAAGTACAATTACAGCAAATTGTCTGCCTTGTGGGCGGTATACCGCCCACTTTCGCTTTTCCTTTTTCCTATCATTTTTTAAGAGGAGGAACATTCCGTGGCAGCCAAAAACATGAAGGAAGCAATCATCCATCGCATTGAGGAACTATGCGAGCAGAACCATCTTACCCATTCCGGGCTTGCCACTAAATGCGGCCTCAACCGATCGACGATCAGAGACATCATGAATGGCAAAACCAAAAACTCCGGCACCACAACAATCAAAATCATATGTGACGGTCTGGGGCTGAAGATCAAAGAGTTCTTCGACACCGACGAATTCGATAACCTGGAGCAGGAAATCAGATAACTGCTCCATTTTTTATTATGGATGCTCTGAACAATGCACAACTCATCATCAAAGGAGCATCTGAAAATGGAAAAAGAAGCATATCTTTTCGCAATCTACGAAATCCTGCAGTCAGAGACGGATGAAAATAATCCGCTCTCCGCCAGCAGGATCATTCAAATTCTCGAAGACCGACACAATATCACGATCGGAATCAAGAAGTTCTATAAGGCGATCCGGGTACTGTCAGGTTTGTTCAAAATCAGCACATACACCGAAAACCGCAAAGGCTACTATCTGATCAGCCGTCAGTTCAGCAAAGCAGAAGTACTTCACCTCTGCCATGCTGTGCATTCCACCAATTCAATGACACCGACACATATCCGGAATCTGGAGGACAAGCTGCTCACCTGCCTCAGCAGCTGCGAGAGGCAGGAATACAGGGAGTCGGTCTATCTCATGA
>CACXGS010000160.1 GCA_902767195.1 uncultured Lachnospiraceae bacterium
CTTGAAGATAAAGAAGCAATCAAACAAATCCATCTCGTTGGGAGCTTGACTCATGCCCATATTCGCTCAAATATCGCATGTGGATTGTATTACTTCATGGTAAAGGCTGTCTTGTCTGGGAAGGAACACACCTTTAAAGCCCGTCTGCAGGAAGGATTAAACCTTGGCTTCGCCTATTACGGGAAAGCCTTGGCAGATCATGAAAACCTGGAATATTATGATCGGCTTCGTGATCTTGGTCAGTTTGGGGAGACTCCTGCAGAAAGAATCAGAAGTTCGGGATATGTTGTTGATACGCTGGAAGCCGCGGTTTGGTCTCTGATCAACACTGATTCTTATGAAAGTGCTCTCTTAAAAGCTGTCAATCTTGGAGATGACAGCGATACAGTTGGTGCGATTGCAGGCGGGCTTGCTGGTCTCGGTTATGGTTGCGGTGGTTTATGGGGGATCCCGCAAAAATGGATCGATGCGATTCAAAAGAAAGATTGGATTGCAAACCTGTGTGAAGCGGTAAATAATCGTCTTGATAAACGGGTAGCTGATAGTAAACCATGTATTGGTTTTTCCATGGAAGACGCTGAAAAAGCATATGAACACATGGACAGACAACTTGTCAGAGATTATGGAGATATCTGCGGAAAAAACATCTTACATACGTGGGATGATGGTTGGCGCACCCTGATGCGCTGCAAGAAGTGCAGTGGATATATCCTTCTTCAGTGGTCTGAGTTCCATGGTATGAATGATGATAGCTATTATGTGGATTACTTCCCGGTTGCTGGCCCCAAGGAAGCTCAGGAAATCAACGAAAAGTATAATGGGGAGAAGATCGAAAAAGAATTTCCACAAAGATGGCTGATTGCTGACGGCCATCCCCACTGGAACAGATAGAAGGTGCATATTGGATGGAGAAGGAAACAAGATCCGAAGCTTATTATCTGGATGATGATCATAATATTGTTGACCCTGACAAAGCCACAAAGGTTGTTATAAACGAGTATGATGAGAATGGAGTTATGATCCGGGAAATATGGGGTTATACTGACCGTATACAAAGAAACAAAGAGAATCAGAAGAAAAGGGGGAACTTTGGATGGCTGGGACGTTTGTTAAGGGGAGAGATGCTCCAAGGTGGCAAATGAAGATGTTCATTCAGAACAACATTTCCAGACTGTCACAGAGAAGGAGGAATATATATACGTAAGTGTATTATTGTTATACTCATACTTACTTTTGTTTGTATTGCTTTGACTTCAAATGCGGAAACAGGGAGCGGGATTACCGGAAATAAAGCAATCAGCTGGGTGTTAAACGATGGCGGGGAACTGACAATATCCGGCTCCGGGGATATGTTTTGGGTTCGGGCTTCCGGCGAAAAGGATTCATGGCGTCAATATAAAGATCAGATTAAAAAAGTTGTTATTGAAGAAGGAATAACAGAGATCGGAAAAGACGTATTCAAAGAATGTGTACATTTGGAAAGCATAACAATTCCAGAAAGCGTTTCCGTTATTGGAATTTCGGCTTTTGAGCATTGTGTCAGTCTGAAAAACATCTATCTTCCGGAAGGCGTAGAGGAAATATGTTCCAATGCATTTGCAAAATGCTACAACCTGGAATCGGTTTCGATTCCCGGAAGTGTTAAAAAAATTGATAGTACAGCATTTACAGATTGCGGAGGATTTGATTATATCTATATATATTGGACCAATGACCATATGTACGACAGGTTGCGTAAAGGAGCGGATTTTTACCTGAAAGTTCAAAGGGGTTCTTATGGAGAGACATTTGCAAAGGAAAAAGAGCTTTCATACGACAATGGTGGCGGGATTGTTCCGGGATGGAAAGCTTCTTTGTTCCTTAAAATGGATCAGGTTGTTGAGAAATGCATTAAGCCGGAGATGACAGATAAAGAGAAGGCGAAAGCGCTCCACGACTGGGTTGTATATAACAGCTATTATGGTGCTCCGATCAGCATTGACAAGCTTTCCGGAGGAGTATGTCAGAATTATGCTCAGTCATACAGCTATTTATTACGAAGAGTACATATTGCAAATACAATTATTCATGGATATACAACTGGTAGTGCTATGAGCCATTGCTGGAATCTGGTTAGAATTGACGGGCAGTGGTATCATGTGGATACAACATTCGATGATCCGGCCGGGGAAAAAGCAAATCGTTCCGGGAATGAGAGATCCAAGTATTTCATGTTAACGGATGAACAGATGCGGCAGGATCATATTTGGGATGAGAAGGAACCTGATGAATATAACAACTTGTTTATTCCTCAGCCGGAGGAGAAATGGCTGAAACACATTCCGGAATGTCCGTTTTGTGGGACTGCGGAGGGAATGTATCCGTTTTTATCTTATATGCTGGAAAATACAGAACGGGTAAGATATTTATGTGACAGGTGCCTTAAGACAGTTGAAATTGAAGGAAAGTAATTAAGAAACGAAGAACTGGCAATCTGCAATACGCGGTGTCTTGTTGATTCTGAGATTAACTGAAAGGAGCAATCTTCGCGGTGCGGAGTAGTGACCATCGAGATGCATTGCCAGTAATCATGAGGAATATGAACTGGCAGGCGGTGCTGTGCGACGGCGGGTTCTGGTATGTAACGGCGTTGCTTCTGTTGCTGACCGGATTAATGCAAACGGAAGTAAAGTGAATAGTATTGAGGATTGCATCAGAGGCCGGAATGAATCCGGCCTCTCTTTTTTGTGGCTGAATTGAATAATACCCGTTCGGGTTCTATACCAGAGGGGGGATGCATGTTTTATCTGTGAGATAAACTTTATCAAACTGGTAAATGATGGCTAATAGCTTATCATCAATATACTTTTTGGCTTTTGCTACCAATTCATCTGGAATACCAAAGTATGCCTCGCCGATGCTTCCTGCGATTGCTGCAACAGTATCGGTATCTCCCCCAAGGAGAACGGATTTTCGTATACATTCCTCAAAATTACAGCTTTCCAGAAATGCTTCAAGCGCGTAAGGTACGGACCCCTGACATGTCATATTTGGAGTCAGACCGGATTTTATGGTTTCATC
>CACXGS010000161.1 GCA_902767195.1 uncultured Lachnospiraceae bacterium
AGCAAACAGCACCTTAATAAAGTCCTTCATATACTCCGGAAGATCCGGTGGTCTCCTGGCGGAGATGATATTTCCGTCCACAACAGAGGGCTGGTCAACCCATGTTGCACCGGCGTTCCTCATGTCATCCTTTATGCCCGGTGTACTTGTAACGGTCTTCCCCTTTAAGATATCCGCAGAAATTAAAACCCATCCTGCATGGCAGATCTCTCCGATCGGCTTGCCATCCCTGTTCATCTCCTGAACGATCCGGATTACTTCCGGGAACCGGCGAAGCTTGTCCGGCGCCCATCCTCCGGGAACCAGAAGGCCGTCATAGTCGGCGGGATCGACATCGCCAAAGGCATAGTCGGATGTAAAAGGTACTCCGTACTTCCCGTGGTAAAGATGACCGGCTTCCTCTCCCACCAGATCCACCTGGCATCCTTCCTCCTGAAGGCGGAGATAGGGGTAGGAAAGCTCAAGATCTTCAAAGTCTTCCCCGATCAGCGCAAGTATTTTCTTTGCCATAATCTGTTACCTCCTTTTCATTCTTTATCTTTTATGTAAGAATTATCATTTTCCCTGTCTTTATTTTGGTCCAATAGATATTGGCAAACCTCGGCGATTCCACCGTGATCGTTATCTGCAACACAGATGTCGCATATATCTTTGACCTCTTTCAAGGCATTGCCCATGGCAACGGCTACACCGGCCACTTCCAGAACTTCCATGTCATTTTCCGAATCTCCAACCACCATGGTCTCCTCCATGCTGATTCCCAGATACCGGCATAGTTCCTCGAGACCGGCTGCTTTGGAGAGTCCGCAGGGAATGACCTCAAGAGATGTCTCCTCCTGATAGGTCCTGGCGACGGGCAATTCCTCCATGCGGTGAAAAGTCCTGTCCCGGCTTTCCCTGTCCTTGTGATAAAAATTAATCTTGATGGCCTCTTCCGCGTGGGCAAGGACATAGTCCCGGTATTCGTCCACCATTTTTGTATATCTCCGGTACATGCCTTTATAGGCACCCATGCCGAAGTCCTCCATATGTTCTACCTCAGCCCGGTCCGTGATGGTTTCATATATACTCATCAGCACCGACATGGTATCTTCCTGCCATCCCAGCTCATAGACTTTTCTGGCTGTCTCCCGGCCGATCCGGCGGGCCCAGATTACCTGGTCCGTTCTAAAATCATAGACCACCGCGCCGCTGGTAATCACCCCGCAGTCTACACAGGCACGGATCTCCTCCATGTAATCTTTGAGTTCGGTGAGCCCTCTTCCTGTGGATAGAGCAATGGTGATGCCGGCATTGCGGACAGCCTTCAGCATCTCCACCGACTGAGGGTCAATCTTCTTCTCTGAGTTCAGCAGCGTTCCGTCCATATCAAGAGCAAGCAGAGAAATCATAGGCAGCCTCCAATGGTATCTTTTTCGTGATATCTTCTGAAATATCTGTTATGATATAGTCAGTATTAATCGGTGTCGTCTTGATGATTTCATGGAAGGAGCATCCCATGAACAAGGATAAAAATTCTTCACTGTTTGCTTCTGTCTCTGCCTATGCAAGGGCGTTTATCCCCAGCAAAGTCAGCAACAAAAAGGTCATCCAGTGCTTTGAACTGTTGAGAAAACAACAGCGTTTCTTTCGGGTCAGCAGGAGTCGCAATGAACAGAAGAACATGCTGGCTCTTGCTTCCCACCGGGAATCCATCCGGAAAGCCCATGGTATGATCGAAGACCAGCACAGCTACAAAGACGTGGCATATGGGGTCGTCAACATCAGCTTCTCCGGCTGTGAGGTTATCGCACTCTATAATACCCTGGTTTTCCTGTCCCATCAGGCATCCTTTCCCTTAAATGAATGGGAGGAGGATCCTGTCATCAATTTCGGTCAGCTCATTTCCCGGATGGAAGAGGACGGGATCGTTCTCACCGGAAGGGCCGGCACCTCGCCAAAAGCTCTCCTGGATTATCTGAACCAGTCCGGTTTCACCACCGAATTTTCCTGGAATACAGAGGAATTCGATGAGATGGCTGCCAGACATGACTGCAGTATCCTCACTTTCTATAACAACGGCAAGGATTTCATGGATCAGATCCATACCGTATGTATCACTAAAAGAGCCGGAGCAGCCGGCAGACCATCTTTTTGGTACACCGTACACAATATGTACTGTAACGGCCACGTTCCCAGATCCGCTCCGACAGTCAGCCGCCTGATGGATCAGGCAAGCAGAGGGAAAGCCAAAATGATCTCTCTGATCGGGGTCTCCCTTCCTGCCTAATACTCAAAAACGAAATACATTTCCATCCTCTTTTTACTTCCGCAGGTAGCATAGCTGTACTTTCTTGCCCCGGAACAGGTAAACAGGAATGATAAATTGTCTTCTGAGTAATCTTTCTTATGGTAATCTGCCACCATCACCCGGACAGAGTCCGGCTGGGTGGAGAGTGCTTTCTCCATATATGCTTTAAATGCATCAAAGTCCTCACAGAAAGCTTCATTCAGGAGATAATAGTCATAGATCTCCGAATCCGCCTTCGGATAGTAATCCCTTTCCCAGGTATGGTCAATGGCCATATTGTCATCCGTCAGGTTCAGATAGGAAAACATAGGGTAGCCATGATCCGGTAACGGGTCATCCCAGGTCACGTCCACATGGTACCAGTGCTTATCGATGTGGACCAGATTCCACTCATGATCTTCTTTGCCGGCGGTTCCCATAATCGTCGAGCATGTCACGCCGGACAGGTCACAGAGAAGCTTCATGGCCCGGGCATAACCGGAACAGACACCCTTTCCGTGCAGGAGAGGCCCTTCTGCTGTTCCTAACAGTTCCCGGTCTCCTTCTGTCGTATATACCGTATGAAGAACCAGATAATCGTGGATCTTTTTTTCTTTTCGATAATCAGACAGGCCGTCCAGTTCCAGCTTCTTCAGGATCCTGCTGCATTTGCGGGCCAGCTTTGCCGCGGTCTTCTTTTCCTTCGGGATCTCCTTATTCTCTAAGATCCGGGCTCTGGCATACCAGGCGTTGGAAAGAGAACACGTCATGTTGATTTCCCGAAAAACTTTATAATCCGTGGTCACATAATTCTCGCAGGTCCCGTTAAATGCCTCAATACAGGAATTAATATGATGAATGAAATCATCATCCAGTTCCTCGGTCCGGAAGACAATTTCTTCCTCTCCCTTTTCCAGGGACTGGTTCACAAGCCGGATCAATTCTTTTTTATCATTGATCATGGGAACTTCCTGCCCGGAAGACAGATTCTTAAGAGCCGGGATTCTCTGCATTCGCTCACTGCCGATCACGGCAATATCATGAAAGATCCCGGTCCGGGCAAAGAAGACAATGCCCCCTCCTGCCACTACAAGAAAGAGCAGCATCAAAAAGAATGCCAGACATCCCCTTCTTTTATGGGTTCTCATCCTTTGGATTCCTCCAGAATTCCTTTAAAATCAGCCACTTTCAAAGTGATCAGGTCATCGTCACTCACATCCTTCCTGGATGCCAGCCGGTTGGCCTGGTTCACGACAGCAGCCTCAAAATAATTGCGCACGCTTCTTCCATTGGCAAAATGATCTCCTTCCAGTTCGATCATTCGCGCAAAATCATTTTTTACGACTCCTTTTGCCGACCTGGCAAGCTTATATCCTGATTTATTGCACATGCTTAAGAAAATCCTGAACAGTTCGTCGATGGAGTAATCTTTAAAATGGATAAACTTATTAAAACGGGACCGCAGACCCGGATTCGAATTCAGGAACTTCTCCATCAGGTCCGTATATCCGGCAACAATAACCACCAGATTATCCCGGTTATCTTCCATCTCCTTAAGAAGGGTGTCCACAGCTTCCTGACCGAAATCGTTTCCTTCTTTAATCAGGGTGTAGGCCTCATCAATGAACAGGATACCTCCCTTGGCCTCATCAATCTTGTCCTGGGTCTTAATGGCGGTCTGTCCCACATAACCGGCTACAAGTTCCGACCGGTCCACTTCTATGAGCTGGCCCTTGGATAATACTCCCAGTTCCCGGTAGATTCCGGCCAGCATCCTGGCCACTGTGGTCTTTCCGGTTCCCGGATTTCCGGTAAATACCAGGTGCAGAGAGACCGGCATCACCTTCATGCCCCTCTCTTTTCTAAGCTTTGCCACCTGAAGGAGATTGATCAGGGAGGATACTTCTTTCTTTACTTCCGTCAGGCCCACCAGCTCATTGAGCTCCGCCATCCTCTCTTCCAGAGTCCGATGGTCTTCTTTTCCCGGACCTGAAGTCCCGCCCTGTGAAAAGGCACCACCCCCGGAAGCTGCCGAATCGCTGCCTGCCGGAAAGAGCTTGAGAATATCTTCAAAACTCCTGATCTTCTCCGCTTCCTCTCTCTCCAAAGGAGTCAGATGTTCCTTGAAATAATCAAAATTCTTTCTCCCCATGGCCAGTCCCATGGCCGCGGCAGCATGAACATAACAGCAGGCTTCAAAATACTTCTTTTTCTCCAGGCCGAATATACATCCGATATTATTGAGGGCAGTAGGAGCATCCGACCGGTCCTCCTGGCATTCCTCCAGATAGCGCCGGTAATAAGCCATGGCTTTGTCACCATTGGCCGATGGGGCAAAATCTTTATAGAGGCAGGGATCAAACACCTCCCCCAGAACAAAACATGCCAGGACCTTCCCCATGGACTCCGCTTTTAAAAGATACTCTTTTGCCTCAGAGCGGACATTAGCATGGTCAATAGCGGCCATTTTTGTATAAGCACATCCGATATTGTATACATAAGTGCTGTTATCCGGATCTTCGGCAGCTGCTTTTTTGAACAGCTCCAAAGCTTTTCCAAATTCATTTTTATCATAGAAGGCCAGGCCTTCTTTGTTGTAATCCAGTGCCTTATTCATATACTCTACTTCTTTCGAAAAACAAAAAACTTACTGAAAATATAATTGCCGACAGTCACAACTACCTGGACGAGCAGTTTGGCGATCTTATCATTCATCCCCAAACAGGTAACCGTCAGGAACATAATGCCCATATCCATCAGGAGAGTTCCCACACGGGAAAGCACAAAGGCTACAATCTCCTTGCCGATCTCTTTGCTCTTACTCTCAAAGACAAAGATGCGGTTTGTTACATAGGCAAACGCCACTGCGGCAATCCATGAAATAATATTGGCGCACTGCAGCTGGAATCCGTTTCTGGGGTCTAGAAAAGTCAGGACACAGAGGTAATAAGTCCCCAGACTTACCACCGTGGTCAGTCCCCCGACAATAAGATAGTTGATAATCTCTTTATATTTCTGATACAGTTTCATTAATGTGTTCCACATGTCTTTTCTCCTGTGTGTCTATAAATCTTGCCAGGGTATCTATAGATTCCCCTATTCTGTCCGGATCGATGCTGCTGTAGTTGATGACCAGGACAGAAACCGGTGCCTCCTGCTTCCTGGCATAATATTCCGACAGGCAGGAAATCCGCAGGCCTTCTTTAGCGGCCCGGTCGCATAATTGCCGGTCACTGATTCCCAGCTCCGGAAGCTTCAGGAGAAAGTGGAGTCCCGCTCCCTCCTCCATGATCCGGGCTCCTGCCAGCTCCGGTCTGGCCTTTAGTTCAGAAAGAATCCGCTCCCTCTGATCCCTGTAGAACTTTCTGGCCCGGTTGAGATGTCTCTCAAAGTAATTGCGGCGTATAAATTCTGCCAGAATATATTGCTCAAAAACAGATACCGTGCAGGAATAAAAGCCCAACTCCCGCTCAAACCGGTCCGCCAGTTCCGGTGACAGCACCATGTAACTGATACGGATCGTGGGCGTCAGGGTCTTTGAAAAGGTATTCATATATATGACCCTGCCGGTCATATCAATGCTCCTCAGTGTCGGCATCATATGTCCCCGCAGTCGCAGTTCCGAGTCAAAGTCATCTTCCACGATAAAACGGGAATCCTTCTCATTCAGCCAGCCCAGCAGCTCATATCTTCTGCTGACCGGAGTCACGATCCCGGTGGGAAAATGGTGGGAAGGAGAAATGTGAAGCACGTCCCCTCCGAGAGACCGCAGGGACCGCATATTCACTCCTCCCGCATCAAGAGGGATCCTTCGGACTTTTCCTCCCTGGGCAAGGTAAATCTTCTCAATCTTCTGGTATCCCGGATCCTCCAGGGCATAGGTTTTATCTCTTCCCAGAAGCTGGATAATCAGGCCGTAGAGATACTCGGTACCGGATCCGATGATCACCTGGTCCGGCGATACTTCCATCCCCCGAAAGCGAAACAGATGCTGCGCCACTGCCTGTCTGAGTTCATACACTCCTCCCGGAGGAGAAGGTTCCATCAGCTCTTTTCTGTGATCATTCAGGGTCTGCCTGGTCAGCCTGGACCAGACAGAGAAAGGGAAAAGCTCCTGACTGATCCGGTTACTCACCAGATCGATCCTGTAACCGGAAGATCTTTTATCGGATCCATGATCCGGTCTGCTGTCATATCGTTCCGTGTCGTAGGAGGGAATCTCCAATTCCGACACATAGTATCCCTTCTTGGGGATGGAATAAATATAACCTTCCGCAATCAGTCGGTCATAAGCATTCTCCACCGTAATGGTGCTGACACCCAGATTGCCGGCAAAAGACCTTTTGGAAGGCAGCCGGTCTCCGGCTGACAGGCTTCCGGAAATGATATCCTTCCTTATACATTCGTAAAGATATTGATAGAGGCTCTTTGACCCCGCATCATCCAGATAATAAGTCAGCATACTTTCTCTCCACCCGGCAGATTCTCTCTTAAGGACCTTATGCTTATCATTATTAAGAAAAATCTCAGGATTCCCTCTGAAAAGTATATCCTGAGATTATTTCTGCAACTTATGTCATTAACGCTCCCGTACTATACCACAACAAAGAACTTAACCAGGAACAGTGCGGATATAATATAGGTAAGAACTGATACGTCTTTGGCCTTTCCGGTGAATACACAGATTACCGTATAGGCGATCATACCAAGACCGATACCATGTCCGATCGATCCTGAAATCGGCATGGCGATCAGCATCAGAGCAACCGGAACCAGCTGTGTAATATCATTAAAGTCAACCTTGGACAGTCCGCTCAGCATGAGGATACCCACATAGATCAGAGCAGAGGATGTAGCCGCTGAAGGAATCAGTCCGGCAATCGGCGCGATAAAGGTACAGGCCAAGAAAAGGACAGCGGATGTCACTGCTGTTAATCCTGTCCTTCCGCCGGCTGCCACACCGGAAGCAGACTCTACGAATGTAGTAACTGTGGATGTTCCGGTAAGAGCACCTGTAACAGTTCCGATAGCGTCAGAAACCAGCGCTTCTTTCATGTTGGGCATATTGCCGTCCTGGTCAAGCATATTGGCACGGCTGGCCGTACCAACCAGAGTTCCGATCGTATCAAACATATCGATCATACAGAAAGTGATGATCAGTGTAATAGCCGTAAAGAATCCGATGTCAAAGAATGTTCCGAAATCGAACTTGAACAGTGTTGTTGCCACCATATCAGATACAGGAGGAACAAAGGATGCTCCTTTAAGAGCGGCAAAGGGATTCGTGTGAAGGAAAGCAGCCTCTCCGATCCAGTAAACAGCGGATGCAGTCAGCATACCAACAAGTACGGCAGCCTTCACACCCTTCTGGGCAAGAATGATGATAACAAACAGTCCGATAAACATAGTAATAACAGAAAGAACCATACTGATGTATCCGGATCCCATCTGATCATTCGCTACGCTGGGTGTCAGAGCTCCGAAGAAGTCTCTCATGGCATAGAAAGGACCACCGTTCTCGGAATAGATACCTGCGTTGGATCCCACACCGATATTAAGAAGCATGATACCAATCGCCGGAGAAATACCAAGCCGGATTCCCAGAGGAATTGCATGAACGATCTTCTCACGGATATTCAGAATCGAAAGAACGATAAACACAATACCTTCGATCAGGATGATACATAAAGCAGCCCGGAAAGAAACCAGGTACTCTGTTCCCGTGATCGTCGCAATGTTGGCTACAACTACTGCAAAGAAGCTGTTCAGGCCCATGCCCGGTGCCATAACAAAGGGCTTGTTGGCAAGAAATGCCATACATAAGGTTCCGATTGCCGATGCAATACAGGTTGCCATAAATACACCATTCCAGAGGTTCTGTCCTGCCTCACCGAAATTGGTCAGCAAGTTCGGGTTCAGGGCAATGATGTAAGCCATGGTCATAAATGTTGTGACTCCCGCCAGAATCTCGGTCCGGACGGTTGTGTTGTTCTCATTGAGTTTGAAAATACTTTCCACCGTGTTCTCCTCTCATAATGGACAGGCATGACTAATGAAACGCCTGTGTAATGTGTCAGTGCATGGATTCATATTATCCAAAGCCACATTATAGCATCAAAAATGTTGCATTTCAATACAGGAATAGGTCATTTTAGGGAAAAAAGCGATCTGCCTCTCACTATTCCTGTGTCTCATCAGCCACCGTATTCTTGACAGGAATTAAGTAACGCTCATCAAATTCCTTGAAAAGACGAAGATAATCGTCCGGAGAAATCTCCTGGGTATGGCCGTGCATGGCATCAAAATCTCTGTTGGCTTCTATTCGTCTGATAATATTAAGAGATACGTTCGCTGCGTGAGCGCTCATTCTCTCAAAACAGTTGATCAGATCGAAAAATACAGCGCCACTCTTGGCATTGCAGATACCTTGCTGCAGCCGCTGAATGTGATGATCCTTCATGACTTCTTTCATCTGATCGATCGTTTCCGAAAGGGGTTCTACCCGAACTGCTTTTTCCCTGTCCCGTTTCTCAAAAGCATCAAAGGTATCGGTCAGTGCTTCTCCGGCTGCCTGGACAGTCAGATCAATCTCTTTTCCTCCGGAGTCTGAGAATGTGATGCCTTCCTGAGCCATTTCTCTGGCTATGTAGGCAACCGTCATACAGTAGTCGCCGATTCTCTCCAGATCACCGATGGAATTGAGAATCTCGGAAATCATAAATTTGTTGTCTTCAGAAAGGCTGCTTCGGTCAATTCGTATAATATAAGGGGTCAGAGCCGTCTCGCAGCGATCGATAAAAGCCTCATTGCCATCGAGGACACCGAATTCATCCTCCTTGAAATCCCGGATCAGATTGGTGGCTTTTTCGTAATTCACCCCAATTCGCTCGATCATCTGGGACATCAGAGACCGGCACTGTTCCAGAGCCACAACGGGTGTCTGAAGCAGACGGTCATCCAGCTTCCTGAATTCCTTATCAGCCTCGTCCTCAGGATCCTCTCCCACGATCTTGCCGGTCAGGTCTGCCAGTTTGTTGGAGAAGGGCAGAAGAATCAGACTGGTAATCAGGTTGAACCCAAGATGCACATTGGCAATTCCACCCCTGTTAATGGTTTTGGCCATAATCGGGAGGCCTATAGTAAAGTAGATGCCATATATCACAACGACAAAGAATATAGCACCGAAAATATTAAACAGCAGATAACTGAGGGATACTCTCTTGGCCTTTTTGTTGGCACCAATCGCTCCCAGAATAATCGTCATACATTTTCCCAGGTTCTGCCCGATGATAATGGGAATGGCAGTAGCATAGGTCACCGCTCCCGTGGCGGACAGGGCCTGAAGAATACCTACAGAAGCGCTGGAACTCTGAATGATCGCTGTAATCAGCAAACCGGCCAGAATACCCAGCAGTGGATTCTGGAAAGACAGGAAAAGCTTCTGGAATGCAGGAGACTCTTTCAGAGGAGCAAACACACCCTCCATGGTGGTCATACCATAAAAGAGCACGCCCAGTCCGATCAGAATTCCGGCAATGTCTTTCAGCTTCTTTTTCTTTCCAAACAGGACGATAAATGCGCCTACACCCACCAGCATAGGGGCAAAGGATGCAGGTTTCAGCAGCTTGAGAACAAGGTTTCCGGAACCCAGGTCTCCCAGTCGCAGAATCTGCGCAGTAGCGGTGGAACCGACATTCGATCCCAGCACCACCGGAATAGCCTGTCCCAGACGCATGATACCGGCATTAACAAAACCAATCAGCATAATGGTGGTAGCTGCAGAACTCTGAATAATGGCAGTAACACCAGTTCCCAGAGCCCATCCCTTGACCTCTCCGACACCTTTCTTCTTACTTGTAGTCAGGGTCTCAAGAATCTGTTGAAGGCTTCCTCCGGCAAGAGCTTCCAGAGATGACCCCATCAGGCTCATACCAAACAGGAACAATCCAACTCCGCCAAACAACTGCAAAAATGATAGTATATCCATAAATACCTCCCCTCAGTCCTGATTACAGAACCTTTATCCGATATTCTCTCTTAAAGACTTCTCCAGGTTCCAAAGTATTACCGTACTCTCTGTCTTTTAATTCTCCGTCAAAGTTCTCGCCGTCTGCTCTGCCGTACCATGGCTCAATGCATACAAAAGGTGCCGCCTTTCCCACCGGCGCCCAGATTCCCAGAACCGGACAGACAAAATCTACCTGCAGGTAATCTTTTCCTTCCGGATCCACCAGGACCGCCTGGTCTGCCTGCTGATCTTCGAGAATCAGAGCATCCCGGGAAAAAAGTTCCACAGAGGGAGTCAGGCAGCCTTCTTCCAGTTCCATGGGCTCCGTCTGCTCAAGGACGACCCCGTTCTTCAGATAATGAATATCAATCGAAGATAAAGGCTGTCCGTCTTTCATAAGGCGAATTCTGTACTGACTCCAGTCTCCTCTTCCCTCAAGAGGACACCGGAAGGCAGGATGTCCTCCGATGGAAAAATAAAGGGGTTTCTCATCCGTGTTCTTCACAATCCAACGAGCTGTAATCTCTGATTCACATAGTTCATATTCCTGTACCAGCTCAAAAGCGAAGGGGTACATCCTGCGGGTATCTTCATTGTCTCTTAGTGTAAACACAATCCTGTCATCCGATTGTTCGGTAAGCTCAAACTCCTGATCCCTGGCAAATCCATGCTGTCCCATGGGATATTCCTGCCCTTCATACAGGAATCGTCCATCCTTCACCGTTCCTACCTGGGGAAAGAGAATGGGTGCATGCCGTCCCCAGTAAGCACTGTCTCCCTTCCAGAGATATTCCACTCCCTTCTTTCTGATTGAAGTCATCTCACCACCCTGTGATTTCAGAGCGATAGAAATCTCATGATTCTTCAACTGAATATCCATTTTTCCCTCCTGATTATCCCGGAATTACTCCAGAGACTACTCTTGCATCAGCCGTCCTCTCACAGACAGCCGAAATCTATCATTGCTTTTCTCAGGGTCTCTTTGTGGGCATCTGTCAGTTCCGTCAGGGGCAGTCTCGGTGACCCCACATTAAATCCCTGCATATTCAGTGCCGCCTTCACCGGAATCGGGTTCACCTCGATAAAGAGCTGCTCCACAAGAGGAAGTGCCTTCAGCTGCAGTGCTCTGGCCTCCTCATATTTCCCTTCCAGACAAAGCATTACCATATCGTGGGTCTCTTTCGGTGCTACATTGGACAAAACGGAGATCACACCGCTTCCTCCCAGGGAACATACCGGCACGATCTGATCATCATTGCCGGAATATATGTCCAGATTGCCGTCTGTCAGTTCCGCAAGTTTAGCAACCTGGCTGATGCTGCCGCTGGCTTCCTTGATGGCTACAATGGTCTCCTCATCTCTGGCCAGTCTTGCCATCGTCTCCGGAAGAATATTCGTCCCGGTTCTGGATGGAACATTGTAGATAATACAGGGAAGCTTCGTAGCAGAAGCAATGGTCCGATAATGAACATAGAGCCCGTCCTGGGTCGCTTTATTATAGTAGGGAGTGACGAGGAGAAGCCCGTCTGCGCCCAGCTTTTCCGACTCTTCCGACATCATTACCGCATGAGCCGTGTTATTTGATCCGGTTCCGGCAATTACGGGAATGCGACCCTTGGTTCTTTCCACAGTAAACCGGATGGCTTCCAGATGTTCCGGATCATCCAGTGTCGGCGCTTCTCCCGAGGTGCCGCAAACGATGATCGCATCGGTGCCGCCTTTGATCTGCGCCTCAATCAGTCTATCCAGAGAATCATAATTGATCTCTCCATTCTCTTTCATTGGTGTTGCAAGGGCAACACCTGCCCCTTTGAATATAGTCATACTATTCCTCCTTAAAATGTCAGATAGTCATATTTCTCTTTTCTCTTTTATATATACCATAATCCTTGTTCCTTTTCCACCATGGATGTGGTATCCTCAAAAAGAAAGGAGGATATTCTTATGTATAACTGCAGGAATTGTGGCGGAAATCTTCGCTTTGATATCCCCACACAACGATTAAAATGCCCTTTTTGTGATAATGACTATGATTGCTATGATGTTGAAAGGGAAACGATATCCCCCAATGCAGACCTTTCTACTTATGATGTCACTGTTTTCACCTGTCCCCAGTGCGGAGGTGAGATTGCAGGGTCCGATCAGAGTGTAGCAGATTTCTGTTCCTACTGCGGGCAGTCAGTAGTTCTTGAATCGAGGCTGCAGAACCGGACCCGGCCGGGCAAGATCATACCGTTTAAAAAGACTTCAGAAGACTGTATCAACGCCTACCGGGCTAAATTAAACAAATCGGTGTTTGCCCCATCGGCTCTGAAAAAGCCGGAATACCTTGAACAGTTCCGGGGAATCTACATTCCCTACTGGTCCTACGGATTTACCCAAAGCGGCTCTGTTTCGGTATCGGGTACCGAAGAACACCGGTCCGGTGATTATGATGTCACGGAACATTATCGTCTGACCGGAGAACTGGAGGCCTCCTTTGACGGCATTTGCTATGACGCCTCCTCTTCTTTTGACGACTCCATCAGTGAGGCTCTCAAACCCTTTGACCCCAGGGACATGAAACCTTTTGTCCCCTCCTACCTGTCCGGTTTCTATGCGGACGTGGCGGATGTGGACTCTGCTGCATATATGGACGAAGCCAATGATTTTGCCAACAGGGAGACTCTGGCCGTGATTTCCGGGGATAAAGCTTTCCGGCAATACGATGTAAAAGACCTGGACAGTGTTCAGAAGGGCAACAAACTTTTCAACACGGTGAAGAAAGAACCGGAAGGAGCCCTTTTTCCGGTCTGGTTTCTGACCTGGCGGGATAAAGACCGGGTTGCCTACACAACAGTGAACGGACAGACAGGAAAGATGGCCGCCGATATTCCCATCGACCGGAGAAAATACCTGGCAGCTTCCCTGCTATTTGCCATACCCCTGTATTTTATCCTGGATTTTTTCTTTTCTTTTAAGGCATCGACCTCACTCTTCCTGGCAGAAATATTCGCCCTGATTGCCGGAATCATTTACTACTGGCAGATCGACGAGATTATCCGAAGAGACCAGAGGGTAGAAGACCGGGGCCTTACCTATTTAAAGAACCTGCAGAAAAGAAAAGAAGCCGAGGTAAAAGAGGTGGAGGCAAAAGATACTTCGCAAGGTGAGAAAAAGCCGAAATCCCAGAAGGGCAAAAAGAAACAGACAAAACCGGCGAAAAAGGAAAAAGGTTCTTTCCCGGCAGCAGTACTGCACGGACTGACCATCATTTCCATTCTGCTGGCCATCTTTGAATTCGCTTACATTTTCTTTACGAAAGATGTCATGTTCGGTGCTTTCTTTAACCGGTATGTGGGTGCCTGTCTTGTTATGTTTGGGGCATGCATCCTCTGGGAGAATATGATAGACAAAGAGGATTACAAGACAGTAAACTTCAAGCCCTTCCTGGAGATTACGGGTTCTCAGCTGGGTATCTTCGCGGCTACAGTCATTACCATCATCCATCCGGTTTCCGACCTGTTCTACTACATCGGAATGATCCTGGTCTACGTGGGAATGCTGATCACCCTGATGCAGGTTATCCGGCGATATAATCTGCTGATCACCCGCCCGGCACCGAACTTCCACGACCGGGGAGACCAGTCTGTGAAGATTCCGGGAGCTCTTATTCTGGCTCTGATATTCACAGCCTGCAGCCTGGCACTGAGTCCTGCTGCCGGGCTTGAAGCAGCCGGAAAAAGACCGGCTGTGACACTGACCACCAAAGAGGATGACCCCCAGCGTATTTACAGTGTTGAGGGAAGAAATTATGAAATATATATCTATGATGAAGAAAATCTCCTCAGTGAAAAGGAGATTGGAAAACTGGTTCAGCATATGGTCCCCATCACCCGCTATGGAAATGCGGGATTCATAACCTACCAGATTGAAGAAGGAGATTACGAGGGCGCCACCGGAGATATCTATAATGGTTTGTTCGGAAGGAGCAGCGGAACCCTCCTGATGATCGATATGAACCACCGGAAGCTGGTCCTTCACAGCGACGGAGATATATCAAAAGTTATTACCAACAGTTACGCCAACACCATTACGGATAATATCTACCGAATGGCAGGCAAAGGGAACTATTACGGGGCCGCTTCCGAAGCGTTCCGTGAAATCAATACCCTGTTGGAAGGGAACCGGATCGCCCAGCCCATGCGTCATATTACCAACGGACTGCTGGCGGTGATCCTCTCAACCCTGATTCTTTATTTTGTAACTCTGCTCACTTCTCTGCAGAAAAAAGCAGAGGCGGAAGAAATTCTGACGGCCATCGGAGCATCCATCGCCTTCAGCAATCCCAAAGCGGTTTTCAAAAACCGGACCAGGGTTTATAATCCGCACAGCAGCAGCAGCGGAAGTCGATCCGGCGGAGGCGGCTTTGGAGGAGGCGGGGGAAGCAGCGGAAGCCATGGGTTCTGACAACCTTGACTCTATCCCCAAAAGGCGGGGGCTGAATTCCGACGCAGAGGCGTTGCTTACGGAATCCTGTTACCTGTCTTTTGGTAGGTAAAGGCTCCAGTACAAGTAATCCCCCCAGTCTTCCTGTAGTCACTACAGGCAGACTGGGGGGAATTCATTTGCACCTAATTAATTTAATGTTGTAATCAGACTGTTCTGTTTAGTTATTACTGATCTTTGTAGTTCTTGTAGCGTTCGAAGTCGGCCAGGACTGCCTCACCGGGAGCCTTGGTGGCAAGGCTGAATACAACAATAAAGAGGAGGCTGACAGCGAATCCGACAACCAGAGAATAAAGTCCGGTTACTGCGCCGATGGTCTGTCCTCCCATGAGGGGAACATAGTCCCAGAGGATAACCGTTGCTGCTCCGCTGACCAGGCCGGCTACTGCTCCGGCAAGGTTGGTTCTCTTCCAAAAGAGACTCATAACAACCAGCGGTCCGAAGGCGGCACCGAGGCCTGCCCAGGCGTCGCTTACCAGCTGCATTACAGAGCTGTTGGGGTCCCAGGCAATAATAATCGCCAGGAGTGCAACAACGAGGGTTACTACACGGCCGATCTTAAGAACGGATTCGTTCGATGCATCAGGGTTAAAGATGTCTTTATAGATATCCGCAGACACGGATGATGAACAAACCAGAAGCTGGGAATCCGCTGTGGACATAATAGCCGCCAGGATACCGCAGAGGAAAATACCGCCGACAAAGGCCAGAGGCAATCTGTTCATAAAGACTTCCTTGATCATCTCGATAAATACTGCCTCTGTGGAGGGTACAGCATCGGAAGAACCGAGAATCATGGGATAAAGGAAAGCTCTGCCCAGAAGTCCGATCACAACAGCCAGGGTCAGGGAAATAACAACCCAGACAATAGCAATTACGGAAGACTTCTTAAGCTCTTTCTCATTCTTGACCGCCATAAAACGAACCAGGATATGAGGCATACCGCAGTAGCCCAGCCCCCATGCAAGATTCGAGATAACCTCAACCGCTTTGATGGGATGGTCGCCGTTGTGGAAAAGGCTCAGATAGGAAGATGGTTCTACTCCGCTCTGTACCAGAAGATTGGCTGCATCCCCGCTGATAAATCCCCAGGCAGCAATAGGTACTGCCAGAAGTGCGATAAACATCAATGTTCCCTGAACAAAGTCTGTGGTACATACTGCAAGGAAACCGCCCATGAATGTATAGAGCAGGATTACTGCAGCGCCAATCAGCATGGCTGTATGATATTCAACCCCGAATACGGAATTAAAGAGCTTTCCGCCCGATGCCAGGGCAGAAGCTGTGTAAACCAGGAAGAAGATAACAATAATAGCAGAAGAAACTCCTAACAGAATCTTCTTCTCATCGTGATAGCGATTGCTGAAAAACTCAGGTAATGTCATGGAATTATTAGCCACGATGGTGTAAGAGCGAAGAGGCTTCGCGATTACCAGCCAGTTAATAATAGTTCCCAACCCCAGACCAATCGCGATCCAGGCCTGACCGGTTCCCAGGGCATACACGGATCCGGGAAGACCCATGAGCAGCCATCCGCTCATATCCGAAGCCTGGGCAGACAGAGCAGCTACCGGACCGGTTAGTCCTCTTCCTCCCAGGAAATAGTCGTCCGCGCCCTTGGTCTGTTTCATGGCCCGGAATCCGATGAAGATCATCATCAGTATGTAGGCTGCGAATGCAACCAATACAGCAATTGTTGTTCCAGACATAGTCTTTTATCCTCCTGTGAAATAGTTTATTCTATGCGGATATAGAACCCGCAGACTTTATTATACCTCACCATTATTTTATGTAAAGCGACAAATATTCATAAAAAAATTGTAAACTATGTCTTTTTGTCATATAATCATTACAGAGTATAATACAGAAAGGAAAGAACTATGACACCGAACAAATACAATGTCTTCCTGGAAGTAGCCCGGAAGCAGAACATTTCAAAGGCAGCCGATGCCCTGGGCTACACCCAGTCCGGAGTCAGCCACACCATAAAAAGAATGGAAAAAGACCTGGGCCTGGCCCTCTTCGACCGCAACCGGAACGGCGCATTTCTGACCACTGCAGGAAAAGAACTTCTCCCGTACATTTCCCAGATGGTCCAGTGCCGGGAGAACCTTACCCAGGCTATCGAATCCCTTCACAACCTTCATCAGGGCTCCCTGACAATCGGAACCTATTCCTCCATTGCAAGGCAATGGCTTCCTCACATCATTCAAAGATTTCAGAAAGATTATCCTGAAGTCCGTATTAATTTTAAAGAAGGGGGAAATGAAGATATCATCCACTGGATCTCCCACGGTGAGCTGGATCTCGGCTTTCTCAGTGCCTGCTTTGATGAGAATCTGGAATGGATTCCTCTTAAAGAGGATCCTCTGATGGCCGTCCTTCCCGAGGATTATTCCCCGGATTATTCTTCTGATGATTCTTCTGATGATTCTTCAAAAGAAAAAAAGGTCTTTCCGCTGAAAGAGTTCAACGGAAAAACCTTTATCATATCAACATTGGGTACTGACGTGGATGTTCATGATACCCTGGAAAAGAACCATATCAAACCGGATATCCGTTATTCGGCAAACGATGATTTTACGATCGTCTCCATGGTTGCCTGTCATCTTGGACTAAGCATTCTTCCCGGCCTGGTTCTTAAAAGTTATGAGGCGCCGGTGCTGACTCTGCCTCTGGAGCCTTATGCCACCAGAGAGCTCGGTATTGCTCTTCCCTCTAAGAGCATGGCATCACCGGCTACTTTGAAATTCATCGAATATACAAAGGAATATATACAATCAGCTCCTATTTGATATCCGCGTAGAGAGAGGAAACCCATCCCTTCTTTCCCTTGTAGGAAACCTTGTACCAGTCGATTCCTCTTGAGTCTTCCTCGGTATCTTTGAGGTAGGTCAGATAAGTCCCCTTCTTTGCTACACCGAGGCTGGCAGAGTTCTTATTGTAACTCTTACGAACATATTCATCGCCCAGCATATATACCTTCTTTCCACCGGCGGAGCTCTCAAGGTATGAATATTTGGAGGAAACCCAGAGCTTCTTTCCGTTGTAAGATACCTTGTACCACTTCACACCCCGATTGTCAAAAGCTGATTTGTTCTTGTAAGTCAGCCGGGATCCCTTTCCAACAGCACGATACTCGGCATACTTTGTACCGGGACCTTTTCGAAGCCAGACGTTTCCGGTTGTGATCACTTTAGTCTTGCTGGATGTCTTCTCTTTCTTGGTCAGGTTCGCATATTTGGTAGATACCCAGCGGGATTTTCCTTCATAAGTAACATTGAACCATCTTCCGCCGTTATCATCCAGCTTGCTTCTGTTTCTGTAGGTCAGCATATCCCCTTTGTAAACAGAACCCACTACACGATATTCTGTTCCCGGACCGGTACGTACCCTCACACCGTTTCCGATAATATAGACTTTTCTGGCTGCCTGTGTCGGGATTGCCAAACATACAAATAAAGCGGCCATAAACATAGTGATAAGAATTTTTTTCATAGTGTCTCTCTCCTTTCTCATACAATAAGAATTCGTTTTAAGAATTCCATGATGGTATATATTGTATATTATAACCTTTTACAGATGCTTTTGCAATTCATCGCAGGGATTGAAGGATGACACCGGATATGATATACTTTTTTCAAAAGGAGGATGGTGTCATGAAAGTCAATTTAGAAGAAATACGAAAAAATTACATGGACAACCCGCCGAAGGGTATGACTGCCGATGATATACGCAAAATGTGCGACGAAGACCTTCTGGAACTATATTCTTTCTTTAATGACGATGAGCTGGTTGTCGATTACGGTGAGGAAAAATAATTACATGAATGAAAAGAATCCCGGGCCTCTCGGCCCGGGATTCTTTTCCGGTATTACTGGTCCGGTACTGTTTATTCGGTAAAGAGTGCCGTAGAATAATAACGGTCTCCGCTGTCCGGCAGCAGAGCCACGATTACCTTGCCCTTATTCTCCGGCTTCTTCGCATATTCGATGGCTGCAGTAAGGGATGCACCCGAGGAAATACCCACAGAGATTCCTTCTTTCTTAGCCAGAAGTTTGGAGGTCTCGAAGGCTTCCTGGCCGCTTGCTTTATACACCTCATCATATATTGCTGTATTCAGAACATCCGGCACAAATCCTGCACCGATTCCCTGGATCTTGTGGGCTCCGGCTTTGCCTTCTGAAAGGACAGGAGAATCCTCCGGCTCCAGAGCTACAATCCTGACATCCGGATTCTGTTCTTTTAAGTACTCCCCGACTCCTGTCAATGTTCCGCCGGTTCCCACGCCTGCGATAAAGATATCGACCTTGCCGTCAGTATCTCTCCAGATCTCCGGGCCGGTGGTTGCTTTGTGGATGGCCGGGTTTGCCGGATTCACAAACTGCCCCGGAATAAAGCTGTCCGGAATCTCCTCTGCAAGCTCCTCTGCCTTGGCGATAGCCCCTTTCATTCCCTTGGCGCCCTCTGTCAGAACCAGCTCTGCGCCGTAAGCTTTCAGGATATTTCTCCTCTCCACGCTCATGGTCTCAGGCATTGTCAGGATGATGCGGTAACCTTTTGCCGCAGCAATGGAAGCAAGACCAATTCCCGTATTTCCGGATGTGGGCTCGATAATAACGGAACCTTCTTTCAGAAGTCCTCTTTCTTCCGCATCCTCAATCATCGCTTTGGCAATACGGTCCTTCACACTCCCGGCCGGGTTAAAATATTCCAGCTTGACCAGGACGGTTGCTTCCAGCCCCAGCTCTTTTTCGATATTTGTCACCTCCACAAGAGGCGTATTCCCGATCAGCCCTAATGTTCCCTTGTAAATGTTAGCCATAAGATTGTACCTTCCTTTCTGATATCAACTATACTATATTATAATGCCGCGAATCCATTTTCAAGATCGTGGATAATATCATCAATATGCTCCGTTCCGATGGAAAGGCGAATAGTATTCTGCTTAATGCCCTGATCAAGCAGCTCTTCCTCGGAGAGCTGGGAGTGGGTGGTGGATGCCGGATGGATTACCAGGCTCTTCACATCAGCCACATTGGCAAGCAGAGAGAAAATCTGCAGATTATCGATGAACTTCCAGGCCTCCTCCCGGCCACCTTTGATCTCAAAGGTGAAGATGGATGCTCCACCTTCCGGGAAATATCTCTCATACAGATCATGATCCGGATGATCCTTCAGAGATGGATGGTTCACTTTCTCAACCAGCGGATGCCCTTCTAAGTATTCTACCACCTTTTTCGTGTTTTCGGCATGTCTTTCTAATCGAAGGGAAAGAGTTTCCACTCCCTGCAGCAGAAGAAAAGCGTTAAATGGAGAAATGGCTGCTCCGGTATCCCTGAGAAGGATAGCCCGGATATAGGTCACGAAGGCTGCAGGGCCAACTGCATCATAGAAGGATACGCCATGGTAACTGGGGTTAGGTTCTGCGATATTGGGGTATTTTCCGCTTTCCTTCCAGTTGAACTTTCCGGATTCCACAATAATGCCGCCAAGTGTTGTACCATGTCCGCCGATAAACTTGGTGGCAGAATGAACAACAATATCAGCGCCGTGCTCAATAGGACGGATTAGATAAGGTGTACCAAAAGTATTATCCACAACGACAGGGAGACCATATTTATGTGCGATTTCAGCAATGGCATCGATATCCGGGATATCGCTGTTGGGATTGCCCAGAGTCTCCAGATATACTGCTCTTGTATTATCTTTGATCGCTCCTTCCAGCTCTTCAAGATTATGGGCATCCACAAAGGTCGTCTCGATACCGTACTGTGGAAGGGTGTGGGAAAGCAGGTTAAAGCTGCCCCCGTAAATGGTTTTCTGGGCCACGATGTGTCCGCCGTTGGCGGCCAGGGCCTGAATCGTATATGTGATGGCTGCTGCTCCGGAGGCCACAGCAAGTGCCGCGCTTCCTCCCTCAAGAGCTGCAAGACGTTTCTCCAGAACCTCCTGGGTAGAATTGGTCAGTCTGCCGTAAATATTGCCAGGATCAGCAAGGCCAAACCGGTCGGCTGCATGCTGACTGTTGTGGAAAACATAGGAAGTGGTCTGGTAAATAGGAACTGCCCTGGAATCTGTAGCCGGGTCTGCCTGTTCCTGTCCAACATGTAACTGTAAGGTCTCAAATCTGTAATTACTCATATCTCAACTCTCCTATTCTTAAATATCAACTCTATAATAATCGAATTACTCTCCACTCCTTTTTTGTTACTCTCTGATCCAGGGCCCTCACATGAATGAACTTGTCTTCCCGACAACACAGAAAAAGCCCGGGAACATTATTCAGGCTCCCGGGCAAATGGCATTCATGCAATCTCAACAAATCTATCTTTGTATCACATGGAGGCGGACAGGTGGACATCCGAACGCCCCAGTCATTAAACATGCCCGGGAGTTAAGCATTCGACAACACATGACTTCTCTCTGTCTCCATGTTTCTCTACTTAACATCTGATGTTCCTCCTTTCCTTCTGGTTGCATTTATAATAACAGCATTCGCCTACTATGTCAATAGGTTATAATGAAAATCTTTCATTCTTCTTTCTCTG